>CAJYRE010000200.1 GCA_913776675.1 Rhizobiaceae bacterium | reverse complement strand
CCATTGGCCGGGCTGATATAATAACTGTTCTTGTCGCCTTTTAGCAGGCCAGCGGTGGAAATTGCTTCCCGGTAGGGGCCATAATAGCCCGATGAGAATTTGGTGGCGTAGGACATGATGCCAACATTCTGGTGGCCTGCCGCATCCAGCCCGCGGCGGATTGCGCCAATGCGGCCATCCATCATCTCGGAAGGGGCTATAATGTCTGATCCGGCATCGGCCTGCAAAATCGCAGCCTTGACAACCTGCTCAACGGTTTCATCATTGACAATGTCATCACCGAGCAAAATGCCGTCATGACCGTGGCTGGTGAAGGGGTCCAGCGCCACATCGGTGATAATGCCAATGTTGGGCACATATTTTTTGAAGGCGCGGGTGGCTTCATTCAGCAGGTTGTTGGCCTCCAGAATGTTGGAGCCGGTCTGATCACGCTTGTCCATTTCAATGTTGGGGAAAGTGGCAATGGCCGGAATGCCCAGATCAGCGGCTTGTTTCACCGCTTCCACGGCCTTGTCCACACTCATGCGGTTGACACCGGGCATGGCCGCAACAGGCTCGACAATATTGCTGCCGGGCACCAGAAAGATCGGCCAGATCAGATCATCCACCGTCAGCCGGTTTTCCTGAACCAGTCTGCGGGTCCAGTCTGCCTTGCGGTTGCGGCGCATGCGGCGGTGGCCGGTAATGTCGTCTACCAAATGGGTTTTGTCTTGCATCCAAGGCCTCCAAGTCTTTGCCCGATGGCGATTCTGGCAAGGTCGCAGTTGTGCTGCGTTTGCCGTGTCGAGTCTGTTTCTGGATCCAGGGCCTAGCATGAATGGTGACCTTTGCCCACTGCGACACCCTGACCCGATGGCGTATACGCCTGTTTCAATCAGGCGCATCTTTCTGGGAAGGCGCTCTTTTCTGGGAAGGCGCTCTGGCGGTCATCACGCAATGCGGTTATTCTGCCCGCATGATTGATGATACCGTTCACCCTCCGAAGTTCAGTATCACGGATGTCCTGTTCGTGGTGTTTCTGCGCATTCTTGCCTTTATCGGCCTCTGGCTGGGCATAGAGTTTTGGGCCATGCTGGTTGGCTATTCGCACAATGGTCTGGCGCGCTTTGATCTTTTGACTGTGCCATGGCGGATTGCAACATGCTCTCTGGCGGTGATTTTTCCGGTGGCCGGCATTGGTCTGTGGATGACGGTTTCCTGGGGGCCTGTGATCTGGTCCATGGGGGCCTTGGGACAGATCCTGATGTATGGAGTGTGGCCGCATATTTTTGGTGAAAATCCGCTGCTCATCGCTTTTCACATCATTGTGGCCGTCGTTTATCTGGCCTTTCGCCTGGCGATTTTGCTGGAGAAACGAGGCCGCGCCTGAGCTTTATTTGCAGGCGCTTTGGCCTGTTTTTGTGGGGGTGTCCAAAAGCGGGACTAAGATTTGGTTTACCCTGATACAAGCTCCATGAATGGTAAGTCTCTGTTAAGCTTGCGTTTTAAATAGAATTTTATGGGTATTCGATATTGTCGGTCTCAAGGCGGGTGAAAACAAACATAACCGCCACCCAAAACAGTGAGGCTGACAGAGATGACCAACACCAATATGAAAGCACAGGTTTCCGCCGTTGATCAGGAAGAGCAGGCGATCCGTTCTCTCTATCTTGACTCGTTGCATCTGGTAGAGCGTCTGCATCGCCGTCTGCTTGATGTGATCAAGGATGAATTCGACCGTCAGGGTCGCAATGATGTGAACGCCGTACAGGCTCTGCTGCTGTTCAACATCGGCAATTCCGAACTGACGGCTGGTGAGTTGCGCTCGCGTGGTTACTACCTCGGCTCCAACGTGTCCTACAATGTCAAGAAGCTGGTAGACCTTGGATTCATCAATCACGCCCGCTCACGGGTTGATCGCCGCTCGGTGCGTATTTCGCTGACACCGGAAGGTCAGGACATCGCTGAAACCGTTGCCCGCCTGTACGAGCGCCACGTTGGCTCCATCCAGAAGGTTGGCGGCATCGGCACTGACGAGTTCAACCAGATGAACAAGCTGCTGCAGCGTCTTGATCGTTTCTGGAACGATACGATTGCCTACCGGATGTAATGTCTGCCGATCCGAATCCGGATCCGTGACATCTTCCTGACGGAGACTGGCGTGGGTGCAGAATATGCACCCGGCCACCGCACACAACCCGGCTGATGTGGCGATGCGCGAAAGCGCAGTGGCAACGTCATGGCCAAAAAACGACGCAACTGTTGAATGTTGGACACAGTGTCGTGACTGTTTTTGACCAGACAAGCTTTAGCCATATTGATATGTCAGCCGGAAAGGCTATGTAGCATGAGTGATAAGGAATGTGTGCGTGTGCGAAAAAAGCCCGCCGCATTGACGAAAAAGCCTCATGCGTTTCACAAGTGCGGCCTAGGCGTGTGGTGATCAGCAGATCGTTAGGGAAATTGGAAAATGGCAGATAGGACAAAATTGGTTGAGGTCTCGCGTCGGGCGCTTCTCAGAGGAGCAGCCATGGCAGGCGTGTCTGCGATCGCTGGACAGGCTTTGGCTCAATCTGCTGTTGATGAATTAATCAATGCGCGCAGCCGCGGCAATTGGGATGATCAGTTTGACTCACAGTCATCGCGTGCAACCGCCGTTGTCACGTCCAATATTCCCATGCTCAGCCAGAGCAATATGCCCAATTTGCAGGCTGCCATTCAGGCCTACCAGCAGATCGTTGCCAATGGCGGCTGGCCGCAGGTCAACCCCACCGTTAAGCTGAAGCTTGGTGTGATTGATCCCAGTGTGCAGGTCTTGCGTCAGCGCCTGATGATTTCCGGCGATCTTGGCCGCGAAGCGGGCATGTCCAATTCCTTTGATACTTATGTTGATGGGGCTGTGAAGCGTTTTCAGGCACGTCACGGTCTGCCAACCGATGGCGCTCTGGGCGAATACACATTGAAGGCGATGAATATCTCTGCCGATGTGCGTCTCAACCAGTTGAACACCAATCTGGTGCGCTTGCAGTCGATGTCTGGCGATCTGGGGCCGCGTTTCGTCATGGTCAATATTCCGTCCATGTCGATTGAAGCGGTTGAAAATGGCCGGGTTGCCTTGCACACCAACGCGATTGTGGGCCGTATTGATCGGCCAACACATACTATTAATTCCAAGATCTATGAGGTCATCCTCAATCCGTATTGGACTGCGCCGCGCTCGATTGTCGAGAAAGACATCGTGCCGCTGATGCGCAAGGATCCGACCTATCTGGCGCGCAACAATATCCGCCTTTTCGATGGCAAGGGGCAGGAAGTCGCCCCTGAAACAGTGGATTGGAATGCGCCCAAGGCTCCGAACCTGATGTTCCGTCAGGATCCCGGCAAAATCAACGCCATGGCCTCGACGAAGATCAACTTCCACAATCCGAACAATGAATATCTGCACGATACGCCGCAGCAGGGTCTGTTCAACAAGCTGATGCGGTTTGAATCGTCTGGCTGTATGCGTGTTCAGAATGTGCGCGATCTCACCACCTGGTTGCTGAAGGACACGCCCGGCTGGCCCCGTCAGCAAATCGAGCGTGTCATTTCCACGCGCCAGAACACCATCATCAAGCTGGCGCAGGAAGTGCCTGTTTACATCGTTTATATTACGGCATGGTCTGCCAAGGATAACATCGTCCAATTCCGGGATGACATCTATCAGCGCGATGGCGATGCGCAGCTTGCGCTGCAAACCAACATTGGTGTTGAGCAGAATTCCGGTCGTATTGAAGACGACAATCTGCCGCAGCAATAAGCCCGGTGTAGCATCAATATTTTGAATGAAGGGCCGTACCTCAAAAGGGTGCGGCCTTTTGTCATGGCTGCGCAGCCGCCGGATGATAACAATCCAGAGCCATCTCGCGTTCTTTGACCTGCAAATGTCGTTCTGTTGTCTTGCTCTTGAGGTCCGGGGGCGTTAATACGCCGGAGCATCCACGCTTTCAGGAGACTGCGATCATGACCAATACCGATGCTTTCTTTTCTCGCTCACTTGCCGACTCGGATCCGGAAATCTTTGGCGCGATTGAGAAGGAGCTCGGTCGCCAACGTCATGAGATCGAATTGATCGCGTCGGAAAACATTGTCTCGCGCGCCGTTCTGGAAGCGCAAGGCTCGATCATGACCAACAAATATGCCGAAGGCTATCCGGGCAAGCGCTATTACGGCGGCTGCCAGTTTGTTGATATTGCCGAAGAGCTGGCCATTGAACGCGCCAAGAAGCTGTTTGGTGTTAATTTCGCCAACGTGCAGCCCAATTCCGGTTCCCAGATGAATCAGGCTGTGTTTCTGGCGCTGTTGCAGCCCGGCGATACATTCATGGGCCTTGACCTGAACTCCGGGGGGCATTTGACTCACGGCTCGCCAGTCAATATGTCCGGCAAGTGGTTCAACGTTGTGTCTTACGGTGTGCGCGAAGGCGATAACCTGCTGGATATGGACGCGGTTGCCGAATCGGCCCGCAAGCATAAGCCAAAGCTCATCATTGCGGGTGGCACAGCCTATTCCCGCATCTGGGACTGGAAGCGTTTCCGCGAAATCGCCGATGAAGTCGGCGCATATTTGATGGTCGATATGGCCCATATCGCCGGTCTGGTGGCTGGTGGCCAGCATCCGTCACCATTCCCGCATTGCCATGTTGCCACCACCACGACCCACAAGTCACTGCGTGGCCCACGTGGCGGCATGATCCTGACCAATGAGGAGGATCTGGCCAAGAAGTTCAACTCGGCGGTGTTCCCCGGCCTTCAGGGCGGTCCGCTGATGCATGTGATTGCTGCCAAGGCTGTTGCCTTTGGTGAAGCTTTGCAGCCGGAGTTCAAGGACTATGCGGCTCAGATCGTCAAGAACGCCAAGGCGCTGTCGGAAACGCTCATCAAGGGTGGTCTGGACATCGTGTCTGGCGGCACCGACAACCACCTGATGCTGGTGGACCTGCGCGCCAAGGAGCTGACCGGCAAGGCGGCCGAGGCCGCGCTGACCCGCGCCGGCATCACCTGCAACAAGAATGGCGTGCCGTTCGACCCGCAGAAGCCGACCATCACCTCGGGCATTCGCCTCGGCACCCCGGCGGCGACCTCCCGCGGCTTCGGCGTCGCCGAGTTCAAGAAGGTCGGCGAGCTGATCGTCCAGGTCCTCGACGGGCTGCACCGCGCCGGCGAGACGGGCGATGCCGGCGCCGAGGAGCAGGCCAAGCGCGAGGTCCACGCCCTGACCGACCGC
>CAJYRE010000199.1 GCA_913776675.1 Rhizobiaceae bacterium | reverse complement strand
CAGTCTTTTGTTTCAGACCGAAGCGCTTGAACATATCGCACGTGTCGATCCTGACCTGCTGGTGCCAAAGCTGCGACGTACAGTCCGCGGTGAGCCGATTTCAACTGTTGTGGATGAGGCGGGCCGCGCTTATCCGCTGCGGGTTCTGAGCTTTGTCGCGGGTACTATATTGTTCAATCATTTGAGTGCGGCCAACCGTTCATTGGGGGCAGAGGAACTGATGGCGCTGGGCAGCGCAAGCGGTCGGTTGGCGCGGGCTTTGCAGGGCTTTCCTGGCCGCGGAGCGCCTCTTAAGATGCCGTGGGATCTGAGCAATGGCCTGCTCTTTGCCGAGCAGCTTCTGGCGCATATGCCCGCGTCGCTGTCGCCTATCCTGAAAACCGTTCTGCCGCGCCTGTCGCATGTGATTGCTGACAGCCTGCCCAAGCTGCGTTCGCAGGTGATTTATCACGATTTTCACGAAGCCAATGTGCTGGTGCGTTTTGAGCCGTCTTTCGCAGTGGAAGGGGTCATCGATTTTGGTGACATGATTTACGGTTCTGTTGTTCAGGATCTGGCTGTCACGGTTGCTTCGCTGATTCACTGGTCGCCTGATCCGGTGTTTGCAGCCGCCTGTCTGGTGCGCGGCTATCAGCGTTTCATGTCTCTGGAAGCCGCTGATCTGGACGTGCTGAAACCTCTGGTCCTCGCCCGGCTTTTGCTTCAGGTTGGGTTGGTGTCCTATCAGACTGCCATTGCCGGGCGGGATGATCCTCACCTCAATGACCTTCAGGCCCTGTATATCAAGGCTGTTGAGCGCATCAGCGCTGTCGCTGATGCGGATTTTAAGGCCAGCATGATGCCATCCGTGGTTCCGGTTGCAGCGGCTTTCACCGAGCAAGCCGTGCAGCCGACCCCGGCTTTGCTGACCCGCCGGGAAGCCGTGCTGGGTAAAACCTATACGTTCTACGATGAGCCGCTTGAGCTTGTGCGTGGTAGAGGCACAAAACTCTATGACGCTGCCGGGAAAGAATATCTGGATTGTTATAACAATGTGGCCAACGTGGGCCATTGCCATCCTTATGTTGTGGAGGCATTGACCCGTCAGGCCAGCACGCTCAACACCAATTCACGCTATTTGCATAAGGAGGTCGTGCGGCTGGGCGAGCGCCTTTCCGCAACATTGCCAGCCTATCTCGATACGTGGTTCTTTGTCTGTACAGGATCGGAGGCCAATGACCTTGCCGTGCGTTTGGCCCGCGTTGCCAGCGGTCATGAGGGCATGGTGATTACCGAGAACAGTTACCACGGCAATACGTCTGTGGTGACGCCGCTTTCGTTGATTGATTATGACATCAAAGATAAGCCGGACTGGATTGAAGCCGTGCCCGCGCCCAATCTTTATCGAGGATTGTATCGGGAGAATCTCGCGGACGCAGGGGTAAAATACGCATCCCACATTGATGATGCGGCTGGTCGTTTGACGGGCCGGGGATATGGCATGGCGGGGTTGATGATCGATTCTGTCTTCGATGCCAATGGCGCATTGATGCCACCGCAGGACTATCTTCCGCGTGCATACGACGCTGCAAAACGTGCTGGTGCGCTGACGATTGCTGACGAGGTGCAGATGGGGTTTGCCCGGTCAGGCACCCACATGTGGGGCTTTGAAGCGTTTGGTGTACAGCCGGATATTGTGACCATGGGAAAACCTATGGGCAATGGGCATCCGATTGCGGCATTGGTGACCCGGCGCGAGATTGCCGAAAGGCTTCAAAAACACACGGGCTATTTCAACACGTTTGGCGGCAACACTGTCTCGGCAGTTGTGGGAAATGCGTGTCTGGATGTGTTGCAGGGCGAGAATTTACAGGGCAATGCTCATGCCAGCGGCCAAGCCCTTCTGGCTGGTCTGCAAGAGTTGATGCAGCGGCACACGCTGGTTGGGCATATTCAGGGTCGCGGTCTGTTTCTGGGTGTTGAGCTTGTAACGGATCGTCAGAGCAGGGTGCCTGCCAAGCTGGCGGCCAGATTGGTGCGTGAACGCATGAAGGCATTGGGCGTTCTGGTGTCATCCACCGGCCCGCACGGCAATATCATCAAGATCAGACCGCCGCTCGTCTTCAGTCTGTCGGATGTTTCCAGATGTCTGGAGGCTTTGGACAGGTCTTTGGCGGCAGTCCCGGAGCATTTGCGAAAAATGCCAGTCTGAGATTCGCAGAGTATCAGGCAAGGCCAAAAACATTATGAGGTTCAGTGTTTTTCGGTTCAAGTGCGGCGAGCCGATTGCCGCCAGTCATTTTAGGAGGAAGCATGCCTTTTCCAGACCTCATTCAGCCTGAACTGGGTGCTTATGTCAGCAGTGTGTACACACCAGAAGACTTCACTCCGTTTTGGCAGTCCACAATTGCAGAGGCTCGCCAGATTGGGGGAGAGGTGCGCATTGTGCGAGAACCGACAACTCTGAAGGCTGTCGAGGTGTTTGATGTCACCTTTCCTGGTTTTGGTGGGCACCCGATCAAAGGATGGTTGATGCTGCCAAGGCAGCGCGAAGGTCGGCTGCCTTTGGTTATACAATTCATCGGTTACGGTGGTGGGCGCGGCTTTCCGCATGAGCAATTGCACTGGGCGGCGTCGGGCTTTGCTTATTTCAAGATGGACACACGTGGTCAGGGCAGTATCTGGAGTGTGGGCGAGACTGCCGATCCGGTGGGGTCATTCGCATCCAGTCCCGGTTTTATGACGCGCGGTGTACTGGATAAGAATGAATATTATTATCGCCGTGTGTTTACGGATGGGGTGCGGGCAATCGATGCCCTGATCGGACAGGATTTTATCGATCCGCAGCGGATTGCGCTTTGTGGTGATAGCCAGGGAGGCGGTATTTCGATTGCGGTTGGCGCATTGGATGCGCGGGTGAAGGCCATCATGCCTGATGTGCCCTTTCTCTGTGATTTTCCGCGTGCCGTTCAGGTGGCGTGCCGCGATCCTTATCTGGAGATTATTCGCTTTCTATCCCAGCATCGGTATAAGAAGAGAGAGGTTTTTGAAACAGGTTAGAGAGAGAGAGGAGAGCGCGAGAGAGCGAGGGCGCCGGCCGAAGGCGGCGGCCATGGCGTCACCCACCGGCACACGACGGGGACGACTCTCCGGCGACGGACCTCGACGAAAGAGGGGCGGC
>CAJYRE010000198.1 GCA_913776675.1 Rhizobiaceae bacterium | reverse complement strand
GCCAGAACAAAAGCCCCAAGCGCATCGGGCCTTTTGCCGTGCCCAAAGCCATGTCTTCAACCGCATCGGCAACGCTTGCCACCTGGTTCAAGATTCACGGCGTGAATTACTCCATTTCATCCGCCTGCTCCACATCGGCTCATTGCATCGGCAACGCGGCTGAAATGATTCAGTGGGGCAAACAGGACATCATGTTTGCTGGTGGCCATGAGGATCTGGATTGGTCGATGTCCAACCTGTTTGATGCCATGGGTGCCATGTCATCAAAATTTAACGACACGCCATCCTCTGCCTCGCGCGCTTACGATGTCAACCGTGACGGCTTTGTCATCGCCGGTGGCGCAGGCGTGCTGGTTCTGGAAGAGCTGGAACATGCCAAGGCGCGCGGTGCCAAGATTTACGCCGAAATCACCGGCTATGGTGCCACCTCTGACGGGTATGACATGGTTGCACCATCTGGCGAAGGAGCCATCCGCTGCATGCGTCAGGCGCTCTCCACAGTGAAGGGCGACGTGGATTACATCAACACCCACGGCACCTCGACACCGGTTGGCGACTCAAAGGAAATTGGCGCGATCCGCGAAGTGTTTGGCGACAAGATCCCCCATGTTCAGTCCACCAAGTCGCTCACTGGCCATTCGCTGGGTGCTGCTGGTGTTCAGGAATCCATCTATGGCCTGCTGATGATGCAAAATGGCTTCATTGGTGAAAGCGCCCATATCGCAGAACTCGACCCCGAATTTGCGGGCGTGCCGATTGTCAGAAAGCGCATTGACAATGCGAAGATCGACACGGTGCTGTCCAACTCCTTCGGTTTTGGCGGAACAAATGCAACGCTGGTGTTCCAGCGCTACAACGGATGACACCCATGATTGCTTCGATGCAAGGTAAACGCGGCCTCATCATGGGTGTTGCGAACAATCATTCTATCGCCTGGGGTATCTCTCAGGCGCTTTCCAAGGCTGGCGCAGAGCTGGCCTTCACCTATCAGGGTGATGCGCTGGCCAAGCGGGTCAAGCCGCTGGCTGCCGAGCTGGGCTCTGACTTTCTTCTGCCTTGCGATGTGGAAGACCTCGCCTCCGTTGACGCCGTGATTGCTGCGATCAAAGAGCGTTGGGGCAAGCTGGATTTTGTCGTGCATGCCATTGGCTTTTCCGACAAGAACGAGCTGAAGGGTCTTTACGCTGACACCACGCGCGACAATTTTACCCGCACTATGGTGATCTCCTGCTTCTCGCTGACAGAAATCACCCGCCGCGCGGCTGACCTGATGACCGATGGCGGCTCGATCCTGACCTTGACCTATGGCGGCTCTGTGCGCGTCATTCCCAACTACAATGTCATGGGTGTGGCCAAGGCAGCGCTCGAAGCCTCCATGCGCTATCTAGCCTCCGATTACGGCCCGCGCGGCATTCGCGTCAACGCCATTTCGGCAGGCCCGGTGCGCACGCTGGCAGGCGCTGGTATTTCCGACGCCCGCGCCATTCTGAACTGGAATGTCAAAAACGCGCCTCTGCGTCGCACACCAACCATTGATGACATTGGCGGCTCGGCCCTCTATCTCCTGTCCGATCTCTCGGCAGGCGTGACCGGCGAAGTCCACTACGTGGACGGCGGCTACAACATCATTTCCGTGCCGGTGCTGGACGAATTGCGCAAGACCGATGCCGAGTAAGATAAGGTTCATATAAGCATTAAAAAAGGCGCTGAGATCATCAGCGCCTTTTTTGTTTACTTCTTGGCCCAGAGAACCTTATAGCGAGCGTTGCGGCAAATCTCGCCAGTCTGGCGGAAATTGGCTGCCAGCAATGGCTCATAGGCCAGACCACGGTTCGCCACCATCAACAACTCGCCACCACTGCGCACCGCATCGGCTGCCGTTTTGATCATCGCCTCGCCAATCGCAGGCTCTGTCGCATGGCCTTCGTGGAAGGGCGGGTTCATGATCACCAGATCGTATTTTTCCTTGGTCGGCTCAGCACCCAGATCCTGCCAGAAGAAGCGTGTGGTGAGGGCCGGGCAATTGCTGGCCAGATTCTTTTTGGCCTGTTCCAGCGCATCATAATTGGCTTCAAACAGATCAATCCGGTTGGTGCGCGGCGATTTATGCGCCAGCATGACTGAGAGGTAACCCCAGCCCGCGCCAAAATCGGCAGCATTGCCATCGAAATTCTCCGGGAAGCGGCTGGCCAGCAGTTCTGAACCGGGATCGGCATGCATGTGCGAGAACAGACCGGGATAGGTCTCAAACTTGCCATCCACCATCACCGGCTTGGAGGCCAGTGCGGCCACAGCAGCGGAGACATCCGACGGCACAGTGAACCACACAGCAATGCCATGATATTTCGGCATGGACTGAGGCTCCAGCCCAAGGCGTTCCACCTGCTTGCGCAGCGGCTGAATGCCGTCTTCCTTGGACCCCGCCAAAATGATCACACCGCCAGCCTTGACGCGCGAGAGTGCCTCGGCGACGCGGTTTTCATTGAGGCCCTTGTGCTTGCCAGCCAGAACCAGCGCACCATCGAATTCATCGCCCTCAATCACTGGAACGGGCGATTGGCGGGCAGCTTCCAGACGGCGGAATTCTGGGCGGAAGCCCTGAACAACGGTGAGATCGGCTGCAAAGCCATCCGGCTTCACAAAGCCCGATTCTGCGCCGAGAAACAGATAGCGTTCGCCCTCGCCCGGCAGGGCAACGGCTTCGGTCACAAAGGGATGGAATAGAGTTTTGAGGGTTTCGCGGCTCATGGGTGGCTCTCTAAAGCAATTCTCGGACTGCGCAGGGGCTTTCCTTGGCGCAATTGCGTGAAACAAAATGGATAACAAAAAAGGCGCGGAAAGTCTCCCGCGCCTTCAGAGATGAAGAAGTTGCGCTTATTCAGCGGCAGCGTCGCCTTCAGCCTTCTTTTCAGCAACGATCTCCTTGCCGGTGGCCTGGTCGACAACCTTCATGGACAGACGCACCTTGCCGCGCTCATCAAAGCCCATCAGCTTGACCCAAACCTTGTCGCCTTCCTTGACCACATCAGAGGTCTTGGCAACGCGCTCAGAAGCCAGCTGCGAGATATGCACGAGGCCGTCACGCGAACCGAAGA
>CAJYRE010000197.1 GCA_913776675.1 Rhizobiaceae bacterium | reverse complement strand
ATTGGTGCCAGCCAGATCAACGAAGCGATTCAGCAGCTTGATAAGGTGACGCAGCAGAACGCCGGGGCTTCGGAAGAAATGTCGGCCACTTCGGAAGAACTGGCCGCTCAGGCTGAAGAGCTGCAGGCTTCCATTGCCTTCTTCAAGGTTGAGCGTGCAGCCGCGGCGCATAGCCGTGCGGCAGCCGTACCGGCACCGAGCCGCAAGAGTGTATCACCTGTGGTCTCCCGACCGGTTGTTCAGAAACAAACGGTTACGGCGCAGCAGGCGCGGGTGAAGGGGTTCGCTCTCGATTTGTCGATGGGTGGGCCGGATCAGGAAGATCAACTTTTCAGAGAAAGCATGTGACATGAACGATACACGATCCGAACAGCAATTTGTAACCTTCAGTCTGGGTGATGAGGTTTTTGCGGTGCCGGTTGTCGTGGTCAGAGAAATTCTTGACCATGAGGATGCTTTCAAGCTTCCCCATGGTCCTGATTATCTGCTTGGTTTGCGCGATGTGCGTGGGCAGGGTGTTCCTGTGATTGATCTTCGTCTGAAGCTTGGCATGTCCCGCACGGTGAAAACTGCCCATACGCGTATTCTGGTGATGGATATTCCACTGGCTGACCGCACGCTGGCCGTGGGTGTTGTGGCTGACAAGGTGTTTGAGGTCATTCCGTTCCAGCACAAGGATATAGAGCAGGCCCCCGACATCGGCATCCGCTGGAATTCTGAATATATTCACGGTGTTGTGCGCCGTGAACAAGGATTTGTGGTGATCATCGATCTGGGTCGGCTCTTTTCCAGCGAGGAGGTTTCCTTCATCCCGACTGTTCAGAAGACTTTTGCGACTGCCTAGAGCATTGACCTGAGAAAACTGTGCAGCGGTTTTCTGTCCGGAAATGCTTAAAAACAAAGAGTGAGAGAGTTTCAATGTTTCCGTGAAACAGTGAAACGCTCTCGTATGAAGAGCCATTGCCAATAACTCTTCGTATTTGCTTTTCGAATATCTCAAACCTCTGATGCATTGGAAATATTCGAAATGACTTCAAAGCGAGGATGCGTCAGCATCTTCGAGCTTTGCTATAACAGGAGACTGCCAACGTGGGTGCTGTGGCCGAGACAACATTTGACGATCATCGTATCAGTTCAAGAAACTTCAAACGGTTGTCGAACTATATTTTTGAATATAGCGGTATAAAAATGCCGGAAGCAAAGATGACAATGCTGGAAGGCCGATTGCGCCGGCGATTGCGTGCGACGGGTCTTCCCAGCTTTGATGCTTATTGCAGTTATATTTTCGATCAGGGCGGGCTTGAGGAGGAAGCGGTCCATCTGATTGATGCCGTCACCACAAACAAGACTGATTTTTTCCGCGAGCCCAACCATTTTGAATATCTTGCCACCAAGGCGCTACCTGCCTTACAGGCCAAGGGGGTTCGCAATTTGCGGGTCTGGAGTTCGGCGTGTTCCATTGGTGCCGAGCCTTATACACTGGCCATGGTGATTTCAGATTATCTCGAACAGAACAGCGGCATGGATTATCGCATTCTGGCCACGGATCTTTCCACCGATGTCTTGCAAAAAGCCCACCGCGGCGTATACCCTCAGGATATGCTGGATCCCGTCCCGCGTGCTATGGCTGCGCGATATGTGATGCCGCCGCGAGATAAGGGAAGAGGCGAAGTGCGCATTTCTCCCAAACTTCGCTCACATGTCGGTTTTGCTCGTCTGAATTTGATGGATGACAGCTATCAGGTGGGGGAGCCGATGCATATTATTTTTTGTCGCAATGTTCTCATTTATTTTGACAAGAAGACCCAACAGAGTGTGCTGCGCCGCTTGTGCGATTGCCTTGCTGTGGGCGGATACCTGTTCATTGGACATTCTGAATCGATTGCTGGCATGAGTCTGCCCGTTCGACAATTGGCCAATACGGTCTTCAGAAAGGATTCTTAAAGAATGAAGAAGAAAATCCGGGTTCTGATTGTTGATGATTCCGCCAGCGTACGACAGGTCTTGACTGAGGTGCTGAAATCGGACCCGGAGATTGAAGTACTGGCGGCTGCATCCGATCCCTTTGTGGCAGCGCGTCGAATTGCCGAGGAAATTCCTGACGTTATTACTCTGGATGTGGAAATGCCCCGTATGGATGGCATTACCTTTCTGCGCAAATTGATGTCGCAGCGGCCTATTCCCGTTGTCATGTGTTCGTCGCTGACCGAATCAGGCAGCGAAACCCTGATGCAGGCAATGGAAGCCGGTGCGGTTGATATTATTCTCAAGCCCAAAATTGCGGCGGCAGACCATTTGGCCGAGCAGGCCGAGCGGATTTGTCAGGTTGTCAAAAGTGCAGCTCAGGCACGTCTTGGGGTGCGCAAACCGATTGTGGCTGAGCGATCCGGTGGCTTGCACGAGCCTGCCAAAAAATTGACCGCAGATGCCATGCTGCCCCCGCCCAGCGGGAAAGCAATGGCCAAAACCACAGAAATGGTTGTCTGTGTGGGAGCCTCAACAGGGGGCACAGAGGCGTTGCGGGAATTTTTGGAAAAAATGCCCGCCAACGCACCGGGGATCGTTATCGTTCAGCATATGCCGGAAAAATTCACGGCGGCTTTTGCCAAGCGCCTGAATGGCCTGTGTGAAATGGAGATCAAGGAATCCGAGAATGGTGATCCGGTGCTGCGTGGTCATGTGCTGATTGCCCCCGGTGATCGGCACATGATGCTGGAGCGGCAAGGTGCGCGTTATTATGTGTCGGTCAAGTCCGGCCCGCTGGTGTCGCGCCATCGTCCTTCGGTGGATGTGCTGTTTCGCTCTGCGGCCCGGTCTGCTGGGGCCAATGCCATGGGCGTTATCATGACCGGCATGGGCGATGATGGCGCACGCGGCATGCTGGAAATGCATCAGGCCGGAGCCTTCACCATTGCGCAGGATGAAGCCACCTGTATTGTGTTTGGCATGCCGAAAGAAGCCATTGCCCATGGTGGCGTGGACCGTACGGTTCCATTGCACCAAATTGCCCCGGAAATTCTGGCGGCAGATCATCGGCGATAGAGGGTGTCAGGCAAAATTGGGTTCCCCTTTTCCCTGACAAACTCTATACTTCTGCGATGAAAATTCTCGTCGTTGAAGACAATCATGAGTTGGCATCCTGGCTTGGCAAGGCATTGCGTCAGGCCAATTATGCCATTGATATTGCCCATGATGGTGAGGATGCCGAACATCTGCTGAAAGTGGCGGAATATGCCCTTGTGGTGTTGGACCTTTCCCTGCCGAAAATGGATGGTATGACCTTGCTGCGACGCCTGCGCCAAGCGGGCAACAAGGTTCCGGTGATTATTCTGACCGCTAATGCCAGCCTTGATGGTCGGGTGGCCGGGCTTGATAATGGCGCGGATGATTATCTGGCCAAACCCTTTGAGATTGCCGAGCTGGAAGCGCGGATTCGTGCCCTGATCCGCCGTGGCAATGACCGTGCCATGCCGCAGATCATGGTGGGTGATCTGTTGTTTGATGGCGCAACCCGACAATTCAGCATTGGTGCCGAAATACTGGCCCTGACACCACGAGAACACGCTGTTTTGGAACATCTGGTTATGAAAGTGGGTAGCACTGTCACCAAGGCGGCGTTGACCGATAGTGTCTTCGGCTTTGAAGAGCTGGCCGAGCCCAGCGCCATTGAGGTCTATGTGCATCGGCTGCGCAAGAAGCTGGAGGGCAGTTCTGCGCAAATCGCTACCCTGCGCGGTCTCGGCTACATGTTGCGCCATGCCGTATAGAACGCTGAAACCGGCAATCGGCAGGTTCTGGACCAGCATGAGGCGTTTGATGTCAAGCCTGCGGGTGCAATTGCTGAGCTGGATGGCATTCACGCTTGTCGGAGCCATCTGCGTCAATCTCTACATCAGCTTTCAGACGGCGTCCGCAACCTCCGATCTCATCACCGACCGCACGCTGACGGCCTCGGCGCGGGTGATTGCCGAAGATGTCATGGTGGATGAAAGCGGCAATGTGCGGGTGGAGATTCCGCCCTCGGCGCTGGAAATGTTTGATACCGGCCACCGGGACCGGGTTTATTATCAGGTGATGACCGCCTGGGGCAATTTGCTGACCGGCTTTCCCGATCTTCCGCGCAGTGTCGCCCCCGATGTGGGCGAAGACACCTTGTTTCGGGGTGAGCCGGTGCGGGTGCTGACCTTGTTTCATCCTGTTGTGGGCCTGCGCGACGAGAGCGACATTTCGGTGACCGTGGCCGTGACGCAAAACGGCAATACATCCTTGAGAAACCGTCTATGGTTGTCTGACTTTACCAAGCAGCTTGTTCTGGTATTGCTCGCGGGACTGGTCGCAACGCTGGGCTTGCAGCGGGGCCTTGCGCCTATTCTTCGGCTGCGGGATTTGGTCCGCGCCCGTGGCAGCACCAGTCTGGAGCCGATGGAGCCAGAGATCGTGCAAACCGAGCTGCGACCGCTGGTGCATGCCCTGAATGATCATATGGAGCGGGTGCAAAATCAGATGGCAGCCCAGCGGCGGTTTGTTTCCAATGCCGCGCATCAATTGCGCACGCCCTTGGCGCTGATTTCCACGCAGGCCAGTGTGGCCGCACGTGAAACCGATCCCGACAAACGGGATGAAGCACTGCAAGCACTGCGCAACAGCACAAAGCAAGTCACGCGGCTGGCAAGCCAGCTTCTCACCCTGTCGCGGGCCGAACCCGGCAGCCGCCGCCCCCGCAAAGACCGGATTGATCTGGTGGCAACCGGGCGGCTGGTGTTGGAAAATCACGCCGAATATGCGCTCAGACGTGCGATTGATCTGGGGCTGGAGGCCGATGATGCGCCCATCTGGATTGAAGGTGATGGCACCATGCTGCGGGAAATGGTGGTGAATCTGCTGGACAATGCACTGCGTTACACGCCGGACCAAGGCATGGTGACCATGCGCATTCAACGCGATGGCACATATGCGCTTTTGCAGATCGAAGACAATGGACCGGGTATTCCCGAGCCGGAACGCGCCCAAGTGTTCGAGCGGTTTTATCGGGTGATTGGCACCACAGCCGAAGGCAGTGGCCTTGGGCTGGCGATTGTGCGCGATGTGGTGGATGGTGCAGGTGGCCGTGTGACACTGGAGGATGCCCTTGGTGGTGGGCTGCTGGTGACGGTGCGGCTTCCGGCCGCCTAGAGTTTTTCAGGGAAAAGTGGAACCCGGTTTTCCTGAATAGACAAACGAAAACAAGGGAATCTAGAGTCTGTCTGGTTCAATCTGAACCTGACAGACTCTAGTGTTTGTGGCTGCTGCATAATTTCTTAAATCGCAATCGATTTAAGGGGAAAATTATGCAGCAGATTTAAAGAGCGACAGCGCACCTTCCCCACAAGGGGGAGGGGCCTTTTATCTGGCAATCAGTCGCCACAAAAAAGCCGGCAACAGAGGTGCCGACTTTTTTGCTTCAGTCTCTGAAAGGGGATCAGTGGGTATCCAAGCTCTGCTGCGGACGCCATTTGGCCAGACGGTTTTCCACCAGTGTCATCACATATTCGGCCACCAACGTGATGATCATCACCAACACAATGGCGGCGAACATGCCAGCGGCATCAAACGTGCCCTTGGCAATCGAGATCAACTGACCAATGCCGAAGCGGGCACCGACGAATTCACCGACAATCGCACCGATGATGGCGAAACCAAACGACACATGCAGGCTGGCAAAGATCCAGCTCATAGCAGAGGGCACGATCACCGCACGGGTCACCTGCCAGTCATTGGCACCCAGAATGCGGG
>CAJYRE010000196.1 GCA_913776675.1 Rhizobiaceae bacterium | reverse complement strand
CCCCCAGGGCGGTGCCTTGAAGATCAACAATGCCGAATGGTTGCGTGGTCTGAACTACCTCGAAGTCCTGCGCGATGTGGGCCGCCACTTCTCGGTCAATCGCATGCTGTCGTTTGATAGCGTCAAGACCCGTCTGGACCGTGAGCAATCGCTGTCCTTCCTGGAATTCAACTACATGATTCTCCAGGCCTATGACTTTGTGGAGCTGAACAAGCGCTACGGCTGCCGTCTGCAAATGGGCGGCTCTGACCAATGGGGCAATATCATCAACGGTATTGACCTCGGCCACCGCATGGACACACCACAGCTCTACGCACTGACGGCTCCGCTTCTGACCACCTCGTCGGGTGCCAAGATGGGCAAAAGCGCCTCTGGTGCCGTGTGGCTGAACGCCGATCTGCTGCCGATCTACGATTTCTGGCAATACTGGCGCAACACGGAAGATGCGGACGTTGGCCGCTTCCTCAAACTGTTCACCAAGCTGCCCATGGACGAAGTGGCCCGTCTGGCCGCCTTGGGCGGAGCAGAGTTGAACGAAGCCAAGAAGGTGCTGGCCACCGAAATCACCGCCATCCTGCACGGCCGCGCAGCCGCCGAAGAAGCAGCCGAAACCGCCCGCAAGACCTTTGAAGAAGGCGCTCTGG
This sequence comes from Rhizobiaceae bacterium, assembly GCA_913776675.1. Classification (GTDB taxonomy): domain Bacteria; phylum Pseudomonadota; class Alphaproteobacteria; order Rhizobiales; family Rhizobiaceae; genus Allorhizobium. The sequence goes on along the minus strand of CAJYRE010000196.1, from coordinate 3,117 downwards.
CTGACAACCTGCCCTCCATCGAGGTCGCAACCTCTGAGCTCGAATCCGGCATCGGCCTTCTGGCCCTGATCGTCAAAGCCGGCCTCGCCACCTCCAACGGCGAAGCCCGCCGCCACGTGCAAGGCGGAGCCGTGAAGATCAATGATCAAGGCGTTTCTGACGAGCGCATGAGCATCGGCACGGGCGAAGTGACGGCAGATGGCGTGATCAAGCTGTCACTGGGCAAGAAGAAGCATATTCTGGTGCGCCCGGTTTGAGGTGATCGGGCCTTCTGCGCTGTGAGTGGCGCAGAAGGCTTCAGTAGACCGCACAAAAGCTCCACACGAGATTGTGAGAAATTTGGACAACTGCACTGTTGGGCTGTTCTTGACAAGAATCGACCATGCGTAGATATTTTTCGCAAGGTGGATGCTACCGGCCGCTCACCCCGTTCGGGATGGTGAAAGCATTACATTGACGATCAATTTCCTTGCGAGAGGTCGATCCGTCAGCAACGTGAGCACTGGCCTTTGGGATTGACCTATCACAGGGAAACTCCATGTACACCTACCGAAACGCCAAACGTATGGCGAAAATTCTCGAAACATCTCTTCGTGAGAAGAGTGTCGATATATCCCATGGCGAAAGCCTCAATATCATTGCAAAACAATTTGGCTTAGACGATTGGAATACGCTTTCCGCCAAGATAAAGCGGGCACAAGTATCCGATGAGCGTCGTCTACAAGCCATTCAAGCGTGGAATTTTGTTGGTGAATACCCAACTGAATTCGATTATGGCGTTGATGAAAACGCACCGGGTTCAGGCCGCAGGGCAGCGCTGATCAGGTACATACAAGCAGTGCGATCACGATACAGCAATACGGCAAGAGTATTTTGCACACTTATGCAATCAGTATCTGCGGTACCTTATCATGGGAAGCGGCTAGAAATTTGTGCTGATCTTGCCACTGAGCGCGTGTCCCATGGTGCAACCATATGGGTACGCGTCGATAAATCCCCCGGCCAAGTACTCATTTTTGATAACTTGAAGCAACATCCTGATGGTTGGCTGTTCGGTGATAATGGCTGGACAAAGCGACGAATTATTCTTGACGTTCCACCGGAAGGCGTTTCACTTCACTTCGGGTTTTTCTTGAAGGGAAAGGGCAGCGTCTGGGCCGCAAATTTTGATCTCACAGTCGTGGATAATTCCGTTCCACTTACGGCGAGGGCGACGGAGGCTGTGACGCGGGAACCAAATTGGACGACGCCGCAAAATATGGATTTTGCCACAGTTGTTGATTTGAAATATTAACGCAGGACATGGGAGTGGAAAACACCCCCACTCCCATGTCATGTTTGCACACAGCCAAAATCTTCTGAACTCATTTTACGTTCATAAATGGCTCGCATAAATCGAAGCGTTACGATCAGTATTGATACTAATTTTTTCCCAACTCCCTCGCGTCTGAGCGCCCAATACGTTCTACTCACTTAGGTCTCTCCACCCCTCCTCAAACACCAAATCCTCCAGCGGCAAGCGCTTCCGCCATCCCCTCACCTGCAATTCCGGCTCATCATAAAGCTCGGCCACTTTGCCGAGACAAAGGTAGCCAACAATCTCAATTCGCTCTGGAATATTGAGAAACGCCCGCAAATCAGCATCGTGAAAAATGCTGACCCAGCCCATGCCGATGCCTTCCGCGCGGGCGGCGAGCCAGAGGTTTTGGATGGCGCAGACGGTGGAGTAGCTGTCCATGCGGGGGTTGTGGGTGCGGCCCAGCACCACGGGGCCTGCCCGGTCTGGATCACAGGTGACGCAGATGCCGAGGGGGGCTTTGAGAATGCCCTCTAACTTCAGATTGCGGTAGAGGGAGGCTTTTTCGCCCTCGAATAGCGCTGCCGCTTCCTTGTTGGCTTTGGAGAAGGCTTGCCAGACGGCTTGGCGGCGGGCCGCATCGCGCACCAGAATGAAATTCCATGGCTGCATGAAGCCCACGGAAGGGGCGTGGTGAGCGGCGGTGAGGATGCGCCAGAGCGTGTCATCGTCGATTGGGTCGGGCAGAAATTCATCGCGCACGTCGCGGCGGGTCATGATGGCCCGGTAGACGGCGGCGCGTTCTTGTTCAGAAAAAGCTCCAGCGGAAACAAGAGCGTCCTTGGTTTGGTCTTGCATCGTTTGATCCCCAACAATGCGCCTTCCGCGATTCGAGGCGAATCACGGTTGAGCAAAACGCGCCTGCCGTCCATGCAGGAGCATCTATCTTGTCAGGCCGGTCTTCTGACTGGGCTTCTCCTGATGGCCACACCTTCCCGGCTTTCACCAGTGGCAAAAATGGCCGCCATCCACCTCACAGCGTTGGGCACGTTGCGGAATTTCACCGCATTCCCGATTCTCTCATCGCAAAATGAGCACCTGACGACAGGCTATGTAATGGAAAGAGTGCGGTCAGGCTAGGCGCTGACCGGAAAATACCGGACATAGGCAAACTCTTCACCGGATGGTGACCAGCTTGGCACGTTGATGCTGCCCTGCCCGCCAAACAGCTCAAACAGGGTTTCGAGATTGCCGCCATCCATATCCATCAGGCGCATACGCACGTTGAGATCACGCGGGTGGTCAAACACCTCTGGATCATAGGAAATCAGCACCACTTTACGATTGTTCGGGCATGGGTGGGCAAACCAGTTGCCGTAATTGTCATCGGTCAGTTGTTGCAAGCCGGTTCCATCCGGGTGAATGCGCCAAATCTGCATCAAGCCGGTGCGGCTGGAGTTGAAATAAATCCACTGCCCGTCCGCCGACCAATCCGGTCCGTCATTGCGGCCTTCGCCGTAGGTCAGGCGGCGCTCGTCGCTGCCTTCAACGGTGATGGTGTAAATATCAAACACCTGATCCCGAATGCCGCAATAACAGACCCGTTGCCCATCCGGCGACCAGCCATGCCAGTATGAGGGCAGATGATCGGTGATCTGAATCGGTGTTCCGCCCTCGGCAGGCAGAATGTAAAGGCAGGTTTTGCCGTGCTGCACCTTATCGCAAATCGCCAGCCACTGCCCATCGGGCGAGAGGCCATGGTCGTTGTTACAACGGGTGGCAAAGCCGGTATCAATTTTTTCGGGTACCGGCGCGCCGGA
>CAJYRE010000195.1 GCA_913776675.1 Rhizobiaceae bacterium | reverse complement strand
CCAGAATTTGTCCGGTGCGGGCAATGGCCAGAAAAATTCGCACATCATCCCAGTTCATGGGGCAACCTTATCGCTATTTTTGCACAATGGATGCGTAAAACATTGCGTTGCGTTGTGCAAATTAAAGCGCAATAGTGCGCCATCAAAATCATTCTGGAGGATCCCCATGTATCAGATCGGGCATTTTATTGGCGGTAAGGCGGTTGCTGGCACCTCTGGCCGCAAGCAGCCGATTTTCAACCCTGCCACGGGCGAAGTGCAGGGCGAAGTGGCGCTGGCAAGTGAAGCCGAGCTGAACGCTGCCGTGGAAAACGCCAAGGCTGCCCAGCCAAAGTGGGCGGCCACCAATCCGCAGCGCCGCGCCCGCGTGTTCATGAAATTTGTGGAACTGCTCAATACCCATATGGATGAGCTGGCCGAAATGCTGTCGCGCGAGCATGGCAAGACCATTGAAGATGCCAAGGGTGACATCGTTCGTGGTCTGGAAGTCTGCGAATTTGTGATCGGTATTCCGCACCTGTCCAAGAGCGAGTTTACCGAAGGCGCTGGCCCGAACATTGATATGTACTCCATCCGTCAGGCTGTTGGCGTTGGCGCGGGCATCACGCCTTTCAACTTCCCGGCGATGATTCCCATGTGGATGTTTGCGCCTGCGATTGCTTGCGGCAATGCCTTCATCTTGAAGCCATCCGAGCGCGATCCATCCGTGCCGATGCGTCTGGCGGAACTGATGATCGAAGCGGGCCTGCCTGCAGGCATCCTCAACGTGGTCAATGGTGACAAGGCCGCCGTGGATGGCCTCTTGACCCATCCTGATATTGGCGCAATCTCTTTCGTTGGTTCCACGCCGATTGCTCGTTATGTTTACGGAACTGCTGCTGCCAATGGCAAGCGTGCCCAGTGCTTTGGCGGTGCCAAGAACCACATGATCATCATGCCCGATGCCGATCTGGATCAGGCCGCAAACGCCCTGATGGGCGCAGGCTATGGCTCGGCTGGCGAGCGCTGCATGGCAATCTCGGTTGCCGTTCCAGTGGGTGAAGAAACGGCAAATCGTCTGATTGCCAAGCTGGCCCCAATGGTGGAAGCCCTGCGGATTGGCCCTTACACCGATGAAAAGGCCGATATGGGTCCGGTGATCACCAAGGAAGCGCGTGAGCGCATTCTGGGCCTGATTGACAGCGGCGTTGCAGCCGGTGCCAAGCTGGTGGTCGATGGCCGCGATTTCAAACTTCAGGGCTATGAAAACGGCAATTTCGTCGGCGGCTGCCTGTTCGATAACGTCACGCCAGACATGGACATCTACAAGACCGAAATCTTCGGACCTGTTCTTTCTGTTGTTCGCGCCAAGAACTATGAAGAAGCTCTCGATCTGCCGATGAAGCATGAGTATGGCAATGGTGTTGCCATCTTCACCCGCGATGGCGATGCGGCCCGCGATTTTGCCTCCCGCATCAACATTGGCATGGTGGGTATCAATGTGCCGATTCCGGTGCCGCTCGCTTACCACTCCTTCGGCGGCTGGAAGGCTTCATCCTTCGGCGATCTCAACCAGCACGGCACGGATTCCATCAAGTTCTGGACCCGCACCAAGACTGTCACCAGCCGTTGGCCTTCGGGCATCAAGGATGGTGCCGAGTTTGTCATGCCAACCATGAAGTAAGATTGTTCTGGCGAACGATATATGAGGCGGGTCGAGAGGCCCGCCTTTTGCATGATCACGATATGGTATGGACGGTAAAAACTTAATTTTGGAATTGTTCAAAACTGCAAAAGCCATTATATAGAGGCAGGCCTGAGACTTTAAGGAGTTCCGCATGCGCTTGACCAAGCAGACAAATTACGCAGTTCGTATGCTGATGTATTGCGCAGCCAACAAGGATCATTTGAGCCGGATTCCGGAAATTGCCAAAGCCTATGGTGTGTCGGAACTGTTTCTTTTCAAGATCTTGCAGCCTTTGACCAAAGCGGGCCTGATTGAAACGGTGCGTGGCCGCAATGGCGGTGTACGCCTTGGCCGTTCGCCGGAAACGATTAGCCTTTTTGATGTGGTCAAGGTGACTGAAGACAGCTTTGCCATGGCCGAATGCTTCGAAGACGATGGTGATGTAGATTGCCCGCTGATTGATAGCTGTGGTCTGAACTCTGCTCTGCGCAAGGCGCTGAATGCGTTTTTTGCCGTGCTGATGGAATATACCATTGATGATCTCGTCAAGGCGCGTCCGCAGATCAGCTTCCTGCTGGGCATGGATGCCATTCCGCGTATTACGCCTGCGCCCGCTGCCTAAGGCTCAAATTGAATTTTCTGGCATCTGGCATCTGCCAAGCCAGATGCTTTTTGCCGTCAAAATATCATCTGTTTGTTGTGTGAATGGAGTGGGATTGATGGGGAATGGCAGGGTATCTGCTCTTCCTTTCGTTGGCGCTTCTGAAAATATTTTCAATCATTTTCATCAATGGGTTTCTGCCCAAAAGAGCGAATTTTGGCTGTTTTTTGCTGTCAACCTACTAAATCACAGGTAAAAATCCATAGTCCGAAGCGCTCAATCGCTAGAATTTTATTAATTTATCATCCCCATTGTGCTAGTGCGTAACTGAGTTATTTGCTGGGATAATGAATGGGTGCCGCAGAGACCAGACGGTCCGATAACGGTCAAAATGAGGGCGAGGTCACAGCCTATACCGATCCTTTGACGGGTCTCGGTAATCGTTATCGTTTGCGGGATAAAATCAGCCTTCTCTCCGAGGAGCGTGCTGCGGATCCAGCCCCTTTTACCGTCGCTCTGGTCAATCTGGATGGTTTCAAGCCGATCAATGATCTGTTTGGATCGCAGGCGGGGGACGAAATTCTGTGCCAGGTTGCGCATCGGCTGCAAGCCTGCATTCCGGGCGGTGCTATTGTCACCCGTGACAGTGGTGATGAATTTGCCATTGTTCTGCCGCTGATTTTTGAAGCAGCGGGAGCCGAGCGGGTTGGGCATCTGATCAAGGATGTGCTGTCTGCGCCATATGATCTGGGAGATCGCAATGTGCGTCTTTCCGCCTCGCTTGGTTTTGCGATTCATCCGTTTGCGGGTGCTGATTTTGAGAGCCTGATGAAGAGTGCCGAGACGGCGCTGTATCATTCCAAGCGGCGCGGGCGTGGTCAGATCACCGTCTATTCCTCTGAAATTGCTCAGGAAATGCGGCGGTCCACCCAATTGGAGCAGGCTCTGCGCAATGCCATCATCAATGATGATGTGGATGTGCATTTTCAGCCGATTGTCGATCTGCGCGATGGTCGCACCTTGGGGTTTGAGGCTTTGGCACGCTGGATTGACCCTGATATGGGGTTTGTCTCGCCTGCGATTTTTGTGCCGTTGGCTGAAGAACGCGGCTTTATCGATACTCTGTCTGAAACCCTGTTGCATAAAGCGGCAGAAGCGGCTCTGACATGGCCCCGCGAGCTGTTTTTGTCCTTCAATCTGTCGTCGGTTCAGATGACCGATCCGGCCACAGCCTCCCGTACCCTGACCATTTTGGGCAATGTCGGGCTGGACCCATCCCGTCTTGATCTGGAGATCACCGAAACCGCGGTGATGCATTCGGCCGCCACGGCCAGCAAGATCATAGAAGAGCTGCGCCGTGCCGGGATTCGCATTTCGCTGGATGATTTCGGTACCGGCCAGTCCAGTCTTGGTCGTTTGCGCGATTTTACCTTTGATAAGGTCAAGATTGATCGGGCGTTCATTTCCGCCATCAGCAATGACCGTGCCACCGAACACATTGTGCGGGCCATTATCAACATGTGTCAGGGCCTGAATCTGGAAGTGGTGGCGGAAGGAATCGAAACCGAAGCGGAGATGAATCTTTTGCTCAGCTTAGGCTGCATCATGGGGCAGGGGTATTATTTCGGCAAGCCGTGCGATGCAATGGCCACACTCCGTTACCTGTCGCGTCAATATAACAACATGCCATTGAAGCCGTAAGGCGGAAATCGGCATGTCTGGGATTCGCAGTGCCGTGCGTCAGAGGGATGAATAGCAGGCATCAAAGCGGGAAAACTCGGCGTCAATCGCTCGTTTCACCTCATCTTTCACCGGGGTGGAGGCGTCAAAAATCTGCTTTGCCTTCAGAAAATCCATCACGCCAAATTCGTTGACGGGCGGGCGCAGAAAAATCGATGGCGCACCCAGCTTCAGTTTGAGCGCCAGATGCGACTGCATCATCAATTGCGATGCGCCAAAAATGCTATCGATGCGGTTTGGCACTTCATCCACTGCATCAATGGAGCCAATCGGCCCGCCGACAATATCAACACCAATGATAATATCGGCCAGATCAATGACATGTTCATACGGCACGGGATTGAAAATGCCGCCATCAATCATCAGGCGGCCATCCAGAGTGACTGGCATGAACAGGGCAGGGATCGCAGCCGAGGCCGCCAGCGCCTGATAAAGATCGCCGCTTTCGCAGAGCTTTTCGCAATGAGCATAGTAATCGGTCGCAATCACCTTCAGCGGAATGGAGAGATCGGAAAAGTCATCCGGGATGCGTGAGGGCAGAAAGGCCCGTAAAATCCGCTCCAGATTGAATTGTCCCAACCGAAATCCGCCCAGAGCATGGCGCATGGACGGCGGGCGCAAGGCCCACAAGCGGTTGATCACTGCCTTGCGATTGCCAACCGTTTCCAGCGCATAGTCCCGCATTTCTGCGGCTGTCATGCCTGCGGCTTTGCCTGCGCCAATGATGGCACCAATGGATGAGCCGGCAATGGCCACGGGTTCAAGCCCCAGTTCCTCCAGCGCTTCCAGAACGAGAATATGCGAGAAACCACGGGCACCACCGGCACCAAAAGCCACGGCAACCGTCGGTGCCGACTTCGACTGCCGTGGAACAGCCGGCATGGAACTGACAACATCAATAGACATGGATAAAGCGGGACCTTGTGTGGGCTGCTGAAACACGGCAATGTTTCAAGGCAAACATAATAAACCCGTAGCTCAGATCAAGGTATCGTCCTATCGTTAAATATCCGTAGAGATCACCAGTCTGTTATTGCCCGGCTGCTGAACCCAGCCAAGGCCCATCACACGGATGGGCGATAGGCGTAGAAATACATTTTCGTATCGCCAAACACCCGGCTTTCCAGCAGGTCAAACGGGCTTTCCACCTGTACCAGCACATCGCTGCGCTCTTCCAGAATGGCCAGCGCCCCCGGCACCAGCCAGCCGCCCTGATGGGCGGCGGCAAAGGCTTTCTCGCCCAGTCCCTTGCCGTAGGGTGGATCAGCAAACAGCAGATGAAACGGATCGATATTGCTGACAGAGCCAAGCTGGGTGGCGTCTCTGCGCAAAATCCTGGCCCGGCCATGCAGGCCAAGATTTTCGATGTTTTCCCACAAAAGGCTGCGTCCCTCGACACTGTTTTCAACAAACAAGGCGGAGCGACAGCCGCGCGAAACGGCCTCCAGCCCCACAGCGCCGGTTCCGGCAAACAGATCCAGAACCCGTGTG
>CAJYRE010000194.1 GCA_913776675.1 Rhizobiaceae bacterium | reverse complement strand
CACCCCCAAACCTATCATACAGAGATACAGGCTGTATATTTGCCTGTAAACACAGATTTTTATGAGAATTCTTGTTTATTGAGGCCATCCATTCCACGCTGTCGCAACGCCCCTGTTGAAAAATCGTCGAAATTATCATACATGTTTCAAAACAAGTTCCCCAGCCATGGAAAATCTGTCATGATGCATGGGCGGACGATGGCACCGACGAGGATCAACTGTGGCCCCAAATGCAGGCGGAACAACACGCGGCAGCAGAACATTAACCGCACAGGTCAGTGATGCTTTGCGCCAGGCCATTCTGAGTGGCGATTACGCGCCTGGGGACAAATTACCAAGCGAAGCCCAACTCACAGAGATGCATGGTGTCAGCCGCACAGTGGTGCGCGAGGCTGTGGCAGCGCTGCGCTCTGATCATCTGGTTGAAGCCCGTAAGGGTGCCGGCGTGTTTGTCTTGGCCAGAAGGGACAATGCCTCTACCCCCACAATGCTCGATAAAATCCGTCTGGCATCCGATCTGGAAATTCTCGAAATCCGCACACCCATTGAAGTCGAGGCCGCCGGTCTGGCGGCTGTGCGGCGCTCCCCATCTCAGGAAGAAGTGATTTGGGACCGGCATGCTGCCGTAATGGCCTGTATCGAGGCTGGAGCTTCCATTCGCGCCGCTGATCTGGCGCTGCATCTGGCCATTGCCGACGCCACCCACAATCCATTGTTTCGGGAGTTTCTGGAACAGCGCGGGGCGGCAGCCATTCCACAATCAAAACCCGTGGCTGAGGACCAGCGCGAGGCAGACGCCTACCGACGTTTGATTTATCAAGAGCATGAGGCCATTGTTCTGGCCATTTCCAATGGCGACAAAGACGCTGCCCGGCAGGCCATGCTGAACCATCTGGAGGGCAGCCAGATCCGCTATCGGGAACTGCTGCGCATTGAGCGTATGCGCCAAAGCCAGCGATCTCCATGACAGACGCCTCGGACACGCCTGATACGCAAGATGCGGTCAATTTTCGCCAAAACAGGCTGAATTTTCTGCCATGGGAGCGACAAGCATCCGATATTGACGACCCCGATCACCAAAATCGCCTGCAAGCGCTCAAAACCTATGCGAATGCCCAATTGGGGGCGGGCGTTTACATTGCCTCCCATGCTGAAATTCACACAGAACGGCTGCTCATGGGGGCACATTCATGGATTGCCGGTTACGCGCTGGTGCGGGGCCATGTGGAAATGGGCGATCATGTCTCCGTCAATGCCTATGCCTGCATCTCGGGAAAAGTGCGGATCGGCAATGCAGTGCGCATTGCATCGCATGTCAGCATTGTTGGTTTTAATCATGGCTTTGATGATCTTGAAACTCCTATTTACCGCCAGCCTCTGACCTCGCTGGGCATTCACATCCAGGATGATGTCTGGATTGGAGCCAATGCCGTGGTGCTGGATGGCGTCACCATCGGCACCGGAGCCATTATTGCAGCCGGAGCCGTGATCGCCAAAGATGTGCCAGCCTATTCTATTGTCGGCGGTGTTCCGGCGCGGGTTGTGCGGATGCGCAAACAAACAAAGCCCCAGCAAAGCCGCGAAGCGACTGCCGAAACGGCCTTGCAGCAACTGGATGGCATGGCTGTTGCCGATTGGCGCGCCGTTTTATCCCATCATTGCCAACAGGGGGAATACCGATCCGCAAATGCCAGTGGCGCGATCACACGCCATATTCGCCATATGTGTGATGCCATCGAAATTGCCACAGCTTTTGACGGTGAGCGTGACATGTTTGATGTCGAGCATACAATTCAGCACCTGCAAGCCGTACAAGACCCCCACACCGGCCTGTTTCCTGAACCCCATCAACCAGCGCAGATGCCGCTGCGGGATGATCCATTGGCGATGTACAACATACTGGCCGTGGGCTATGCGCTGGACTGTCTCGGCTCCAAGCCTCTGCATCCCGTCCATCTGGTCGAGGATCTGACCGGCCCGGCGCTGATTGAATGGCTGGATTGTTTGCCCTGGCGCACCCGCGCATGGCATAGCGGCGCGACGGTTGATGCCATTGCCACGGCTCTTTATCTGAATGCTCGCCATTTTACGTCCGGCCCCAACCAACATGTGCTGTTCGGGTGGCTGGCTTTGAACGCAAACCGCGTGACGGGACTGTGGGGAGGCCCGACACCCGAAGAGGGATTTTTGCAGCCCGTCAATGGTTTCTATCGGCTCACGCGCGGCTCCTATGCACAATTTGGTTTGCCTGTGCCCTATCCAGAGATGACCATCAATTCTGTTCTCCAGAATTATCGGGCGTATGGCGGATTTTCAGACACCACTTTCACAGCCTGTAACCTTCTGGATACGATCCACCCTTTGCTCTTGTGCCTGAAACAAACCAATCACCGCCGCGAAGAGGCAAGAGACATTGCTTTTACACTGATCAACACACTCTCAACCCAATGGGTACGCCAGCGCGGATTTGCCTTTGTTCCCGGACAGAATCCCAGCTTGCAAGGCACCGAAATGTGGCTCTCCGTCTTATGGCTGGCCGCAGAATTGCTGGGGCTTTCTCATCATCTGTCTTACCAGCCCAAGGGGGTGCATCGGTTTTCAACGCCACGGATGATGGCGACGTAACAGCTTTGTATCAGACAGGAGCGACCATGACGGCCATGCTTATATCCTGCTCGATTGTCTCCAGCATTGCAGCACTTGCCGCCTCCACAGTGCCACGCTCAATGGCGCTGACCAGCCGGTCATGCAGGGTCAGAACCGGCAACAAATCCACCACACGCTGATCACGGACAATATCCCGATAGGCCAAGGCGTGGGATAGCTCAATCACGCCTTGCAGCGCCCGGATAAACGGATTGCGAGACGCCTCGGAAATAATTCGGTGCAGCTCGAAATCGGCCAGGCAGAAGCTATGCGGCTCGTCCAACGCCATTTCCATCTGCCGCAGCCAGTAATGCATCAGGCGGCTTTGGTCGCCGGTATGATGGCGGGCCACATCACCTGCCGCCTGTGGCTCCAAAGAACGGCGCACATTGGCAATGCCGCGCAAGAATTCCTCATCGGGTCCTGCTTCCAGATACCAGGCCAACACCTGAGCATCATAAAGGCTCCAGCGGCTTTGCTTGACCACCTTGGTGCCCACCTTGGGGCGGGCTTCCACCAGGCCCTTTGCTTCAAGCGTTTTCAGCGCTTCACGCAAGACCGTGCGCGAAACGCTGAACTCTTCCATCAGGGCGGCATCATTGGGCAGAATGGAGCCGACAGGAAAGCGGCCGGATATGACGCCCGCGCCAATCTCGTTGATCACATGAGAATGAAAATTGCGTGCTGCGACCCGGCCAGACAGGGAGCGAAGCAGGCTCCCCGGCTCAATCATGCCACCGCCTTTTTCTGTCGGCTCCGGCTGCTACCGGCATGGAAAACCAGCTTTTGCAGCACAATAAACATGAACAGCAGGGCACCGATTGCAATTTTTGTCCACCAGCTCGAAAGCGTGCCATCAAACACGATATAGGTTTGCACCAGCCCCTGTAGCATCACGCCAATCAGTGTTCCAAACACAAATCCGTAGCCGCCTGTCAGCAACGTGCCGCCTATCACCACAGCCGCGATGGCGTCAAGCTCGATGCCCACCGCCGCCAATGGATAGCCCGCCGAGGTATAGAGCGAATAGACAATGCCAGCTAAACCTGACAACAGGGCAGACAGGGCATAGATACCAATGGTGACCGGGCCGGTTGGAACCCCCATCAGCGCCGCCGATGTGGGATTGCCACCCAGCGCGTAGACATAGGAGCCAAACCGGGTGCGGTGAGCAATCAGGCCAAACACCAGAAACACGGCCA
>CAJYRE010000193.1 GCA_913776675.1 Rhizobiaceae bacterium | reverse complement strand
GGTCGCAGCCACACCTATGGAAGTGCTGTATGATACCACCAAGGGTGCCGTGCATATGTTTGCCCGCGCCATCGGTGTTGAATTCCGGGATCGCAACATCCGCTGCAATGCGGTTTGCCCCGGCTTTATTCGCACACCGCATGGCTTGCGCGAGGTGGCGGAACTTCAGGCACTGGGCGTTGATGTCTCCGATGCCGCCATCGCCGCCCAGCAGGGACGGATTGGCGAACCAGACGATGTGGCACGCGCAGCCCTTTATCTTGCCAGTGACGAATCCCGCTTTGTCAACGGCGTCCATCTTTTTGTGGATAACGGCTTTACCGCCATTTAGCATTCTTAGGAAAATAACAACCGGTCTTCTGTGTCGAACGATAAGACCAGATGAAAATAAAATCGGGCGTCTACCACTAAAAGATGTCACAGCGCGCACCTATACCCTAAGTGGATCCCGGAATTGACTATTTAAAGTTCGTACGCTAACAGCATTTTCAAAATCGGAACAGAGTGTTGAATGGCGAACGAACGCAAAACAGAAGCCTTGGTGCGCGATAGGCTACGTGCTTTGGGCTACAATCAACCTGACAATGGAATTACTATAGAAGAACAGAAATCTGAGATTGCAAAGGTGAAGACAGCGTTATCCAAGGCAAGCAAGAACGCCAAGGGAAATGCAGGTTATCCTGAGTTTATAATCTCGAACCTAAAAGATACTGCATTTCTGATTGTGTTCGAATGCAAGCCAGACGTAAAGAAACATGAGAGTCCTGCACGCAACAAGCCAGTTGAATATGCAGTGGATGGCGCTCTTCACTATGCAAAACACCTTGCAAAGCACTATACCGTGCTGGCAGTCGCGGTCAGTGGGTCAACAGCTAGTGCAATGAAAGTTTCCAACTTCTTGCTTCCAGCTGGCAGCACCGAAACCAAGGTGCTTACTAACGAAAGCGGCGCTCCGGTTACCGACATTATCTCATATAATGACTACTATCGACTAGCATCTTTTGATCCCGACGTTGCAAAGAAGCGCCACTCTGATCTACTGGCATTCTCCAAGGAACTTCATGAACTGATTTGGACAAAGGCCAAAATCTCTGAAGAAGACAAACCCCTTTTGGTCAGTGGCACTCTGATTGCCTTGATGAATTCGCCATTCATGAAAACCTTCGTCGCACTGGCCGCAGAAGACGTACAGGAAGCTTGGCTTGGCGCAATCAAGAAAGAACTCGATAAGGCAGACATTCCGCAGGCCAAGAAGGACACCATGCTGCAACCATATTCTACGATTGCAGTACATCCCAATCTTGGCAAGCCTGACAGTAAAACCGCTAAAGAGTATCCCGATGGGGTATTTAAGGAAATAATTAGCCGAATCTGTGATAATGTATGGCCATACATCAATGTCTATCACGACTTCGATGTGGTAGGCCAGTTCTATGGTGAATTCCTGAAATACACCGCAGGTGACAAGAAAGCCCTTGGCATCGTCCTGACTCCCCGGCATGTGGCTGAGCTGTTCTCTATGATTGCAAATGTCGGTCCTGAGTCCAAAGTTCTCGACATATGCGCGGGAACTGGGGGCTTTCTTATTTCAGCCATGCAGCACATGCTCAAGAAGGCTGTAACTGAAGAAGACCGGACTGACATCAAAAAGAATCGTCTCATTGGAATCGAGAACAATCCTAAGATGTTTGCGTTGGTCGCCAGCAACATGATTCTAAGGGGTGATGGCAAGGCAAACCTTCATCAAGCCAGTTGCTTCGACGACGCAGTTATTAAGTCAGTCAAGAACCTCAAGCCAAATATCGGGATGTTGAATCCTCCTTACGCCCAATCGAAGAGCGACGCAGAACTGCACGAATTGTACTTTGTGAAGCAGATGCTGGATTGTCTAGAGATGGGTGCAATGGGCATTGCAATTGTTCCAATGTCCTGTGCGATTGCCTCCAACCCAGTGCGCGATGAATTGATGAAGCATCACACGTTGGACGCGGTGATGTCGATGCCGCAGGAATTGTTCTATCCGGTCGGCACCGTCACTTGCATCATGGTCTGGATTGCAGGTAAGCCACACGCAAATTCGGCCAAGAAAACTTGGTTTGGTTATTGGAGAGATGATGGCTTTGTAAAAACAAAACATCTTGGCCGTATCGACCTCCATGGTAACTGGCCCACAATTCGTGACCACTGGGTGGAGATGTACCGCAACCGGGAAGTACATGCCGGTGAAAGTGTTATGCAGACCGTCACCGCATCTGATGAGTGGTGCGCAGAAGCCTATATGGAAACCGAATACGATAAGGTGAAGGCAGCCAATATGGCTCAAGCAGTAAAGGATTACATCGCGTTTAAGCTCCAATCTCCCGGCAAAGTTACGACCCCTGATCTCTCACCAAACCAAAGCGGCTGGCAAGAATTTAAGTTATCCAGCATTTTTGAAATTAAGAAAGGCAAACGCCTTACAAAAGCTGATCAAACGGAAGGGCTTACCCCTTATATTGGGGCTATTGACTCAAACAATGGTGTCTCTGGCTACATTGGACAAACACCAATTCACAAGGGCGGAACAATTAGCGTTAGCTACAATGGCTCAGTTGCCGAGGCTTTTTATCAGCCAGCACCTTACTGGGCTACAGATGATGTCAACGTGCTTTACCCTAAGGGATTCAAGCTAACGCCAGCAATCGCACTTTTCATTTGCTGCCTGATTCGCCTTGAGAAATATCGCTTCAATTATGGTAGAAAATGGCACTTGGAGCGTATGAGGGACTCAATTATCAAATTACCAGTTACAGTAGATGGCACACCTGATTGGTTATTCATGGAACAATACGTCAAAACTTTGCCCTACAGTTCCCAGCTATAATGAAAAAGATCGTTTTCTTGAATGTAAATCCATATCTGCGACCATTAAATTCTCAGAAATTTTACAATAATTACGAAGCTGAAACGGAAAAATTCCGCTATTTTTCTTCAGATTACATGATATGACCCTCCAAAATTAAGTCTACCTTTTAGGCTTGAATGCATAAATAATATTTATACAGAAACGGATATATAATCCAGAAGCATTGAGAAAACTAGACACAAGCAACTGAGCCTAAATTTCAACACGAGGAGCCTTTACTGCTCTTAACACTTTCCACACTAAACATCAAATAACATTAAAATGGCCGTACGGACCTCGCATCCGTACGGCCATTATGGCGATTTTACCCCCTCTCGGAAGCTGTCGCCCGCAGTGGCCGTTGGTCCGCCTGAACCGCCACCGCGCAGATTGCTGCAAACCCGAAAGATCAGGGATAAATCACGCCCTTGCGCAAAATAATATTGGCATAAAGGCGTGGTTCGCTGGTTTGCACCACCGTATGGGCCGCCTTGACACGCGGATAGAAATCAGGCCCCAGCAGCGGCACAACGGGCTGCTTCGGCTCGTGGCGCGCGCAGCAAGCGATCATTTCAACATGCACAGGGTCCAGCGCATCCCGATCCTTGCCCACGGTGGAGCGGAAAATCGCTTCGGGCACAAAATC
>CAJYRE010000192.1 GCA_913776675.1 Rhizobiaceae bacterium | reverse complement strand
CTTGACGCCATTTGACAGGTCTCAATGCATATGTTCGATAAACTCTATCTGCTCGGTTTCGGGGTTGGAGGCTGGGGCGGCATGCTTTTAAGCGCCGCCGGCATGACCCTCATTCTCTCTGCGCTCGGCTTTGTGCTTGGGGCTGTGTTTGGTGGGCTGGCGGCAGCCGGGCGGCTTTCTTCGGCACGGATCATGCGTGGACTGGCCTCTGCCTATGGCACTGTATTTCGCGGTGTGCCGGATTTGCTCACCATCTATCTTTTCTATTATGGCGGCAGTGTTGCGCTGACCTCGCTTGGTCGTCTTTTCGGTTCGGGAGGCTTTGTTGGGTTGCCAACGTTGGCGACCGGGGTTCTGACCATCGGCTTTATTTCCGGGGCCTATCAGGCCGAAGTTTATCGAGGTGCTTATCTTGCGGTCAGTCATGGACAGTTCGATGCCGCCAAGGCATTGGCATTGACGCGCCTGCAGATGTTGCGGCTGGTGATTGTGCCGCAATTGCTTCGGCATGCCATTCCGGGGCTTGGCAATGTATGGCAGCTCGTCTTGAAAGACTCGGCGCTTATTTCCGTCATCGGTCTTGTTGAAATCATGCGGCAGGCGCAGATTGGCGCAGGTTCAACGCGGGAGCCTTTCCTGTTTTATTGTGCGGCCGCAGCACTGTACTTCGCCATTGCCGGTATCACTGACCTTGCTTTCGGACGTGCGGAAAGCAATGCTTCACGCGGGATTGTGCATTGATGATTGATCCTGGCTTTTTTCTTGAAATCCTCCCGCAATTGCTTGCCGGTCTGCCATTGACGTTGGAACTTGCTGGCACGTCGGTGCTTCTTGGCTTTGCCCTGGCCTTGGTACTTGCCTTGGCGCAACAGAGTGGCAAGGCCATCATTCTCTGGCCGATCCGTGTCTTTGTGGCCATCTTCCGTGGCACACCGCTTCTGGTGCAGATATTCCTGATCTACTATGGTCTTGGACAGTTCCGTTCCGGTCTTCAGGCCATTGGTGTGTGGTGGCTCTTTCGGGAGCCGTATTGGTGCGCGATTATGGCGCTGACCTTGAACACCGGTGCCTATGGCAGTGAAATTCTGCGCGGTGCCATTCGCAATGTGCCGCGCGGCCTGCCCGAAGCAGCGTCAGCGCTTGGCCTCACACGTGTTCAAAGCCTGCGGCTGGTGGTGTTGCCGCTGGCCCTGCGTCAGGCGCTGCCAGCTTATAGCAATGAAGTGATCCTGATGGTGAAAGGCACTTCGCTTGCCTCCATCATCACGTTGACAGAAGTGACCGGCATCGCCCAGGAATTGATCTCGCAGACCTACCGTGCGATTGAAATCTTTATTGCTGCCGGTGCGATTTATCTCATCATCAATTTTCTCATCGTGCGCGGGCTAACGCTGCTGGAAGCAAAACTGACGCCCTATCGCACACGCTGAATTTCACAGGATTGCCTCTCAGGGAGACCAAAAACAATGCGCAATTTCGAGACACCGACGCGATCGATAGCAGTATCGACCGAGGCTATGGCGGCCACTTCGCATCCTTCTGCCACATTGACGGCGATCAATATTCTGCAAGCGGGCGGCAACGCAATGGATGCGGCCATTGCCGCTTGCGCTGTGCAATGTGTCGTAGAGCCTGGCTCAACCGGCATTGGTGGTGATTGTTTTGCGCTCTATGCGCCCAATGGCGGCGATCAGGTGATTGCCTATAACGGTTCTGGTCGTACACCTGCCGCTTTGACGGTGGATTGGTTTGAAGAGCGCGGCCTTTCCGAAGTGCCGCGTCAGTCGCCCTCTGCCGTTACTATTCCGGGTGCCATTGACGCCTGGACACAGCTTCATGCCGATCATGGACGTCTGCCCTTTGCCGATGTGCTGGCACCGGCCATTGCCTTCGCTGAAAACGGCTATGCCATCTCCCCACGCGTGCATCGTGACTGGCAGAAGGAAGAGGGCCTGTTGTCAGCCGATGAGAACACGGCCAGCATCTTCCTGCCCAATGGCCGTGCGCCCCGCATTGGTGAAATTCATCGCCAGCCGGAACTCGCCGCTACGTTCCGCCGGATTGTCGCTGAAGGCCGCGATGGGTTTTATCGCGGTCCGGTGGCTGAGGATATGGTGGAGCGCCTGCGCGCCTTGGGTGGCCTGCATACGCTGGAAGATTTTGCTGCCGCCAAGGGTGAGTATGTCACGCCGGTGACGACCGATTTCCGTGGCTATACCATTCACGAGTGCCCGCCAAATGGCCAAGGCATCATCGCTTTGATGATCCTTAATATTCTGTCGCATTTCGAGGCCCGTGGTGCGCCGAACACGGTTGATCGTATCCATGTTGAGCTTGAGGCGACGCGGCTTGCCTATGCAGCGCGTGACACATGGCTTGCTGATCCCGCCAAAGCCGATGTGCCGGTTGAAGAGATGCTGTCCGACGAGCTGGCGAAGCGGCTGGCGGGTATGATTGATCTGAAGCAGGCCATTGTTGATCTGCCATCGTTTGAGCTGCCGCGTCACCGCGATACGGTTTATATTTCCGTGATCGATTCAGATCGCAATGCCGTGAGCTTCATCAACTCGGTTTTTGATAGTTTCGGCACCGGCATCGTTGCACCAAAATCCGGGGTTATCTTGCATAATCGTGGTCAGAGTTTTTCCTTGAAGCGCGGCCATTTGAATATGATCGCGCCACAAAAACGGCCTCTGCACACGATCATTCCCGGCATGGTGACGCGCAACGGTCGAACCGAAATGTCGTTTGGTGTCATGGGTGGATATTATCAAGCCATGGGCCATGCCCATCTGATCTCCAAGGTACTCGACTATGGAATGGACATGCAGGAGGCCATCGACCTGCCGCGTCTTGTCCCTGCCAGCGGCCTTCAGCCTAAAATCGAAGTGGAGCAGACCGTGCCAGCGGCAACCATTGCCGAGTTGAAGGCGCGCGGCTTCGAGATCGTGCCGACCGAAGATCCGATCGGCGGTGCGCA
>CAJYRE010000191.1 GCA_913776675.1 Rhizobiaceae bacterium | reverse complement strand
TCTTCCGATCTATGCGGATGGTGGCGTGGTGTTGCAGCCCGTCACCTTCTGGGCGCGCGGTGAGCGCAACATTGGCGGCGTGCTGCCGCTGATTATTCTCACCAATTGCGATTATGTGGAGTTGACGCTTGGTAAAACGCTGACCAAGCGCGTCTATCCAGACAAGGAAACCTACCCTCACCTGCCCCACCCACCCGTGATCATCGACCAGCGCACCATGACCAAAGAAGAGTTTGGAAGCTGGGGGCTGACATGGATGGGCGGCACCATCATCGGCTATGTCGATGGCAAAGCCGTGAAAGTGATTGAACTGCCCGCCGATCCGCTGCCCACCAAGCTGGACATCGTGCCCGATGCCACTGCCCTCGTGGCAGGTGAAAAGGATACCGTGCGCGTCATCCTGCGGGCGCTGGATCAGGGCGGCAATGTCCTGCCCTTCTTTGATGATCCGGTTTCGCTCTCTCTGGAAGGTCCGGGGCGGCTCATCGGGCCGGAGCTGTCCAGTTTCAAGGGCGGCGTCACGGGTCTTTGGATCGAGGCGGGCGACGTGGCAGGCACGATGACGCTCACCGCCACCTGCCGCCCGTTTGGCACGCAATCCATCACCTTCACCGTGACGTGAGGCAAACCCATGGCTGATGTCTCGCTTGCCGCACTTCGCAAAACCTATGGGGCCCTTGAAGTGATCAAGGGCGTCGATCTTGAGGTCAAATCCGGCGAGTTCGTGGTGTTTGTCGGCCCGTCGGGCTGCGGCAAATCCACGCTTTTGCGGATGATTGCCGGGCTGGAGGAGATTTCCTCCGGCACGCTCACCATTGGCGGCACGCCAATGAATGACGTGGACCCTTCCAGGCGCGGCATTGCCATGGTGTTTCAAACCTATGCACTCTATCCGCATATGAGTGTTGCGCAAAACATGGGTTTTGCGCTGCGTTTTGCGGGCATGAATAAGCCAGAGATCAATCGCCGCGTCGCAGAAGCTGCGAAAATTCTGGAACTGGAACCCTTGATGGACCGCAAGCCCGCCCAGCTTTCCGGTGGCCAGCGCCAGCGTGTCGCCATTGGCCGCGCCATTGTACGCAAGCCCGATGTGTTTTTGTTTGATGAACCACTCTCCAATCTCGATGCCGAATTGCGCGTCAACATGCGCATTGAGATTGCCCGGCTGCACAAGGAGCTGAATGCAACCATCATCTATGTCACCCATGATCAGGTCGAAGCCATGACGCTGGCCGACAAGATTGTGGTGCTGCGGGCGGGCAAGGTGGAGCAAGTGGGCACGCCGCTCAGCCTGTATGATGATCCCGACAATATGTTCGTGGCGGGCTTTATCGGCTCACCCAAAATGAATTTCCTGCACGCCCAAATTGCCGATGTGTCAGCAGGGAAAGCCACCATCTCCCTCACCGCCCAGCCGGAAACAACCCTCACCCTGCCGCTGAAATCTGTTGTCTCTCTAGGGCAAAAGGTCAATCTTGGTATTCGCCCGGAACATTTTATCGCCCCCAATGACGGCAACGCGCAATTGCAGGTCGAGGTCGATGTGGTTGAAAACCTTGGAAGCACCCGTTTTATCTACGCCCGCCTGCGCAGTGGTGAAACACTGATTGCCGAGCAAAGACAGCGCAGTCCCGGCACCGACTCTGCATCCTTCGTCTCGCTTGGCATATCTGCTGACCAATGCCTGCTGTTTGATGAGGCTGGGCAACGTATTCGATAAACCGTGAAGAAATGAAAAGCCCCTGTTCGATTGCCGAACAGGGGCTTTTGACGTTTGAAGGAGACATCAAGCAGGTCGTTCAGAGGCGCTTGGCCGCCATTTGATCAGTCGCTTCTCGACAACATCGAGAACAAGGTCAATCAGCAGCACGAACACCGCCAGGATCAAGATACCGGCGAAGACGCCAACCGCATCGAAATTGCCTTCGGCTTGAGCAATCAGATAGCCAAGGCCAGCCGAAGCACCGAGATATTCGCCAATGATGGCACCCACCACCGCAAAGCCCACGGAAGTCCGCAGCGATGACAAGATCCAGCTTGCAGCCGCTGGGAAATAGACATGGCGGAGAAGATCGGAATGCTTGGCCCCCAAAATCCGGGTATTGGACAGAACCACAGGATTGACTTCACGCACACCCTGCATGGCATTGAAGAATGTCACGAAAAAGACCAGCGTGATTGCCAGAGCCACTTTGGACCAAAGCCCCAACCCCAGCCACAGCACAAAGATGGGTGCAAGCACAACACGCGGAATGGCATTCAACCCCTTGATGAAGGGATCGAGAATACGGGCGGTTGACCGCGACAGGCCCAGCCACACACCGGCAGCAACACCAAGAGCTGTGCCGATAATATACCCCAGAACCGTTTCTGTGAGGGTGATGGTGACGTGCGTATAAAAGCTTGCATTGCTGACCCAGGCAAAAACCTGTTTCAGAATATCAACCGGCGATGGAAAGAAAAACACATCGATCAAGCCGAGCCGGACGCCAAGCTCCCAGCCACCGACGATAAAGATCAGCAAAAGCAGTTGAATCAAACGTTCAGTCATGGCGTTCATAGCTTTTCTCCACTTCGCCGCGCAAGGACGCCCAAATATTCCGATAGAGTTCCATAAAGCGTGGATCGAGCTTGATTTCCGCAACGTCACGCGGGCGATCCAGATCGACACGGAAACTGTCAATCACCCGCGAACGTGGCCCTGCCGCCAGCACAACAACACGGTCACCAAGCGCGATGGCTTCCTCAAGATCATGTGTGATCAGAACCACCGCACGTTTTTCGTCCTGCCACAGGCGCAGAAGCTCATTCTGCATCAGGTGGCGCGTGTGAATGTCGAGCGCAGAAAAAGGCTCGTCCATCAGGATGACTTTTGGCCCGGTGATCAGTGCCTGAGCCATTTGCACGCGCTTGCGCTGGCCACCCGACAATTGATGCGGGTAGCGGTTCTCAAACCCTTTGAGCCCCACCTTTGCAAGCCAGTCCAGAGCTTTTATACGCCGCTCCTGCGCAGGTACGCCCTGAAACATCGGGCCAAGCTCAACGTTTTCGATTGCCGTTTTCCAGGGCAAAAGCGCATCCTGCTGGAACAGATAACCAATGTTATTCTGGACACCGTTTACCCGCACACCATCAATCGAAACGGAGCCCTTGGCTGGTTTCAAAAGACCGGCAATGGAATTCAGGATCGTACTTTTACCGCATCCGGTCGGCCCCACGATGGCGACGAACTCTCCATCCGCAACCGTCAGGTTGACATCCTGGACGGCCACGAACGACCCGAATGCCATTGTTACGGATTCAATCGATACCATGGCTTTGGCCGGAGCGGCCGCCGCTGTTGTCTCGATAGGCTTTAAAGCTGCCACGGACATTTGCTTCCCCCTCAATTGGATGCCACCTTGGGCACCTTGACGACAAATTGGTTTGTATAGGTCTTGGACAGGTCAATCTTGGCGTCAGCTACCTTGTCGTTAAACGATTTCAGCACATCCAGCGGTGTTTTGGTGTCTGCTTCGTTCATGATGCCATCCGTGGAAAAAATCGGACGCGCATTTTCAACCGACTTGATGTAGGTTTCCTTGTCGCCCGAGATGAATTCCTTTGGCAGTTTTTCAACAATTTCAGCGGCGGTGTGTGCCTTCATCCACTCAAGCGCCTTCACCGTTGCATTGGTCACCTTCTGGACGGTGGCAGGATTCTTGCTGATGTAATCCTGCGTCGCATACAAAACCGATGTGGGATAAATCCCGCCATAAATTTCCTTGGCTCCATCATCATTTCGAGCATCAATCAGGATTTTGCCAATTCCCTTTTCAACAACGAAGGTTGCAGCAGGGTCATAGTTGACAAGCAGGTCAATCTTGTTCTGCTGAAGCGCGGCCACAGCCGATGAGCCTGAGCCAACGCCGATCAGCGAAACATCGCCGGGTGAAAGCTTGTGACGCTGAAGATAATAGCGAACAAAAAAGTCCGAGGATGAGCCGGGTGCCGTTATGCCAATCTTGGCACCCTTGATGGTTTCCGGCCTGGCGGGGTCAAATTTTGCATCCTTGCCACCGGCAAGCACCAGTCCCGAATTGCGAGCCAAGGTGACAAAGGCCACGACATGCTTGTTCTGCGATTGCATCTGGATTGTGTGATCATAAAAGCCCACAGCAATATCTGTGGAGCCTGCCACGAGCGCCTGAAGCGTTTTTGAGCCACCGGATGCAAAATTTTCCACTGTGACTTCCAGACCTTCCTTTTCGAAAAGGCCCAAACCTTGAGCAACCGGAAACGGCAGATTGTTGAGGTTGTATGAGCCAACGCTGATCCGCACGGGTTCAGCCCAGGCCGTGCCCGCCAGCGCCACGGAGGCCGCAAGCGCAAGGATAAAGTTTTTCATGTGTGTCTCCTCCAAGGAAGGCGCTCTCCCGGCACCTCCAGATTGATCAATTATGCAGCACGAACAAACGGCTTTGGTGGTTTGGCAAAAACTTGCCCTTCAAATAAACGCCGGGCTGTTCGCAAGATTCCGGCAACAATCTTGCCATCGCGTTCCTGAAGTTTCACGTCCAGTTGCCCGCTGGGATGTTCAAGTGAAAGCAGCGCAGGCAAAGCTTGCCGGCCAATCAGGCGTGATGCGATAGTTTGGTCGCTGATACACGCCGTCGCAATCCCGACGGCCCCCGTTGTTGCAAGGGACGGATGGCATTCATGCGGCATGAAATAGCGCACATTCAGCGCGCCACCATGCCGCGGCCTGGAAATCAGCACCGGTTTGGGTGTCACCTGATTGCGCACATCACCCATGCCCATCCGTGCGCCTGCCAAAATCCGCAGCGCCTCCATGCGGGCCAAAAGATCCGTGTTGGCATTCAATTCAGCAACACTCTCATATCCTGTA
>CAJYRE010000190.1 GCA_913776675.1 Rhizobiaceae bacterium | reverse complement strand
AGACGCCACTCGACACTGGGCTATCTCAGCCCGATGTTCCCTTAAACAAGGTGTGATGACCCTAATTCTGGATCCGATAAAATGCCGAGGCCAACTATGCAAACAGTCTTTGCTATGAATTAAAGGTCGTATGCAAAAGATTATGTTCCAGATCCAGCCAAGACGGATGTTCTGCATACATTTCTTGGATCAAATGTTTTACAAGATCGATATAATGGGAATTGTCGCCAATGCGATGATTGAGAATGACGGGTGAGGTGACGTCCTTTCCCTCAAGCAATCGGTAATGCACGTCCGAGCGCATTTGCCGCGCGGATGCCGGAATACTGCAAATACCAGCTTCGGCAGCAACCAAGCCCAGAGCCGTCTGGATCTCCCGGACTTCCTGCACTTCCGCTGGGCGAGCTTCGTGGCTCTGTAACAGACCTAGCACCTGATCTGCATAGCCGGGGCGAGGCTCCTTCGGGTACACAATAATTCTACAATCCTTCAGGGCGGCAACAGAGAGGGGTGATGCATCTTGGGCAAGCGGTGTGCCCTTCGGAATGGCCGCCACCAGCCGTTCCTCCCGAAGCAACAGGCCCACGACATTCGGATCACTATGACGGACGCGACCGAAACCAATGTCGATGCGGCCTTCTTTCAATGCCGGAATCTGCTGGACCGAGACGAGTTCCAGCAATTGGATATCGAGTTCCGGCGCGTGTTTTCGCAGCTTTCGCACCAGCGATGGCAGGCCACCATAAAGTGTCGAAGCCACAAAGCCGATGGAGAGAACACTGTTCTGATTGAGGCCAACCCGACGGGTTGCCGCTTGCATCTGTTCCACCCGCCCCAGAATTTGCAAGGATTGTTCGTAAAACAACCGGCCAGCCTCCGTCAGTCGCACTGGGCGGCTTTTACGGATGATCAGTGGTACGCCGAGGTGTTCCTCCAGCAATTGAATCTGCCGGCTTAACGGTGGCTGTGCGATATGCAGACGCTGGGCTGCGCGTGTGAAATTGCGCTCTTGCGCGACCGTGACGAAGTAGCGAAGCTGGCGTAAATCCATCAGATCAGCCTTCCTGTTTCTCGAAAAGACCTATCATTGAAGATATTTTGCAGTGCGGCAAGTGCCTATATGATGACGATTTTTCTTATACCATACCAAATAGGTATGATTAGCGATAGCAATGATATTGGACGTCTTTTGTGGTTAGGCTTACCGTCAGGCCATGAACACGACCTTTACACCCCTTGTTTCGAAAACAGTTGCTTTGCCCGTTGTTGAGCGGGTTGAGACCATGCTTGTCGATCTTCCGACCATCCGTCCGCACAAATTGTCGGTGGCGACGATGAACGGCCAGACCCTGATGCTGGTCAAAATTCATTGCAGTGACGGGGTTGTTGGTATTGGCGAAGGTACCACAATCGGTGGGCTGGCCTATGGCGGCGAAAGCCCCGAGAGCATGAAACTGGCGATTGATACCTATTTCAAACCCCTGATGCTGGGGCAGGATGCCACCGCCGTGCGGACATTGATGACGCGCATTGGCAAAATGGTCAAAGAAAATCGCTTTGCCAAATGCGCGGTTGAAACTGCATTGCTGGATGCGCAGGGCAAGCGCCTTGGCCTGCCTGTCAGTGAATTATTGGGCGGGCGACTGCGCAGCCGCCTGGCTGTTGCGTGGACGTTGGCATCTGGCGATACCGCCAAGGATATTGCTGAAGCCGAAAAAATGCTGGACCTGCGTCGGCACAAGATTTTCAAGCTCAAGATTGGCGCAAAACCCTTAAGGGATGACATCGCGCATGTTGCGGCCATCAAACGGGCCTTGGGCAATCACGCAGCGGTGCGGGTGGACGTCAACATGGCGTGGAGTGAAACCGATGCAGCCTATGGCATGGCAGCGCTTGCCGATGCCGGTTGCGAATTGGTGGAGCAGCCGGTGGCCTCAACAGCGGCCTTGACGCGTCTTGTGCGCCGTTTTCCAACCGCCTTGATGGCGGACGAATCGCTGCACGGGCCCGAAAGCGCGTTCGAACTGGCAAAAGTCAGTGGTGCCGATGTGTTTGCGGTGAAGATTGAGCAAAGCGGTGGTCTTTTCAACGCCCAGCGCGTTGCCGCTATTGCCGATGCGGCGGGGATCGGTCTTTACGGCGGGACGATGTTAGAGGGCGCTTTCGGCACCATTGCATCTGCCCATGTGTTTTCGACCTTCAACCAGTTGCAATGGGGCACCGAACTGTTCGGACCGCTGCTGCTGACCGAAGAAATTCTCACAACGCCGCTGGATTATAGCAATTTCGAGCTCACAGTTCCCAACGGTCCCGGCCTTGGAATTGAATTGGATGAAGAACGCATAGCGTTTTTTGTACGCGACGGATTGCACAAAACCATCAGCGTGGTTGGATAAGGAGTGTCATGATGCTGTTTCATGTTCGAATGAACGTCAACCTGCCCCACAACCTGCCACAGTCGGAGGTGGCCGACATTCTGGCGCGCGAAAAGGCCTATTCCCAGGAATTACAAAGCAGCGGCAAGTGGCGCCACATCTGGCGGCTTGCTGGCCAATACGCCAATTACAGTATTTTCGACGTGCGCGACAATGCGGAACTGCACGAGATTCTGTCTGGCCTGCCGCTGTTTAAATTTATGGACATCGAGGTGACACCGCTTCTGCGGCACCCTTCTTCCATCCGCGAAAACGACAGCTGACGGCAACACTTCAGTGCCGAGGAGAGTGGCACTCATTTTTACGAAGATCCTAGAGGAGGATGCATAAATGAACGTAGAGATCTTTAATCGGCCCGATATTCAGGCTTTTCTCAAGACCTTGAGCGGACTCGATAAAGACGGCGGCAACCCGCGCATGAAACAGATCACCCACCGGATTATGTCTGACCTGTTCAAAGCCATCGATGAGTTGAACATTACACCGGATGAATATTGGACAGGCATTGCGTGGCTGAACGATCTTGGTGCTGCCGGTCAGGCCGGTCTGATTTCGCCCGGTTTGGGTCTAGACCATTTTATTGACGAGCGTCTGGACGCCATTGATGCAGCCCTGGGCATTGAAAATCCCACTCCCCGCACAATCGAGGGGCCGCTTTATGTCGCGGGTGCCCCGGTTTGCCAGGGTTTTGCGCGCCTGGATGATGGCACGGACGAAAGCGGTCATACCTTGATCATGCATGGTACGGTGATCGGTGCGGACGGCAAGCCGTTGCCAGGTGCGACCGTTGAAGTCTGGCATTGTGACACCCGTGGTTTCTATTCGCATTTTGATCCGACCGGAAAACAGGCCGATTTCAACATGCGCCGCACCATCATTGCTGATGATAAAGGCTGTTATAAATTTCAAAGCATCCTGCCGAGTGGATATGGTGTTCCTCCGGGCAGTCCAACTGAAAAATTGTTGTCAGCACTTGGCCGACATGGACAACGCCCGGCTCATATCCACTTTTTTGTCAGTGCCGACGGCCATCGCAAGCTGACCACACAGATCAATATTGAAGGTGATCCGTTGGTGGACGATGATTTTGCCTATGCAACGCGTGATGGTTTGGTCCCCCCGGTGATCGAGCGCACGGATGAGGCCAGTATCAAAGCGAATGGTCTATCTGGTCCCTTTGCTGAAATCAGGTTTGATATTCATCTGACCTCGCTTGTGGATGGTGTCGATAATCAAATCAACGAACAGCGCAAACGCGCAGCGGCCTGATCGGCGGCGCTGGTGGTCGGAACGGGCCACCAGCTTCTAACCAGACAAAGGCAATTGCCATCAACGACTTGTATGCAAAGAAGCGCTTTGTGATGCGCTCTTTGTGGGAGATAGATTATGTCTGCGATCATCGACAAAGCCCGGGATCTCGACCATCTTCTGGCGACTGCCGTTCAGGACGACAAGGACGCCGGAATATTTCGTTGCCGCCGCGACATCTTCACCAATGAAGATCTGTTCGAGTTGGAGATGAAACACATCTTCGAAAGCAATTGGGTCTACCTGGCCCATGAGAGCCAAATTCCGGACAACAACGACTATTATACAGCCTATATCGGCCGCCAGCCCATTGTCATCACCCGCGACAAGACCGGCGAACTGCACGCCATGATCAATGCCTGCGCCCATCGCGGTGCCATGATCTGTAGGCGAAAGCATGGCAATAAGGGCAGCTTCACCTGTCCATTCCATGGCTGGACATTTGCCAATACGGGCAAGCTTTTAAAGGTCAAGGACGAGAAAACAACGCAATATCCGCCACAGTTCGGCAAGGACGGCTCGCACGATCTCAAGCGTGTGCCGCGTTTTCAAAGCTATCGCGGTTTTCTGTTTGGCAGCCTGAAAGAGGATGTGCCATCGCTAGAAGATTTTCTTGGTGAAACCAAGGTGATCATCGATCAGATCGTTGATCAGGCCCCCAACGGACTGGAAGTTCTGCGTGGCAATTCCTCTTACATCTATGATGGCAATTGGAAATTGCAGATGGAAAACGGCTGCGATGGCTATCACGTCAGCTCGGTACATTGGAATTACGCAGCGACTATGGGCCGGCGTAAGGAAGAGGGCACGAAGGCGGTCGATGCCAACAGCTGGAGCCGTTCGATTGCAGGCGTCTACGGGTTTGAGAACGGTCATATCCTGCTATGGACCAAAACCATGAACCCTGAGGTTCGCCCGGTGTATAATCACCGCGAGGAAATCAAGGCGCGTGTTGGTGAGGATAAAGCCGATTTCATCATCAACCAGACGCGTAATCTCTGTCTTTATCCCAATGTGTTCCTGATGGACCAATTCAGCACTCAGATCCGAGTAACGCGGCCAATCAGCGTTGATAAGACCGAGATCAGCATTTTCTGCTTTGCCCCGAAAGGCGAAAGCGCAGAAGACCGCAGCTTGCGCATCCGCCAATATGAGGACTTCTTCAACGTATCCGGCATGGGCACCGCCGACGATCTTGAAGAGTTCCGCGCCTGCCAACAGGGCTATGCTGGCACGGCTGCCCTTTGGAATGACCTGTCGCGCGGTGCGCCGCTGTGGATTGACGGGCCAGATGACAATGCCAAACGCATGGGCATGAACCCGCTTCTCTCCGGTGAGCGCAGCGAAGACGAAGGCCTGTTTGTGCGCCAGCACGAATATTGGGCAAATGTGATGCGCAAAGCCCTGTCTGCGGAAAAGAATGGAGTGGTCACATGAGCATTTCCTATCATGCCATTTGTGCGTTTCTCTATCGGGAGGCCCGTCTGCTCGATGATCGTGAATGGGCGGAGTGGCTTACCTGCTACGCCCCGGATGCATCCTATTGGATGCCAGCCTGGGACGATGACGACCAGATCACCGAAGATCCTCAGAGCCAAATTTCACTGATCTACTATCCAAACCGTGACGGGTTGGAAGACCGGGTGTTTCGCATTCAAACCGAGCGCTCCAGCGCTTCCACGCCGGAGCCGCGCACCAGCCACAACGTCACCAATGTCGAAGTGCTGGCGGATCGGGGCGATGAAGTCGATGTGCGTTACAATTTCCTCACATTGAACCACCGCTACAAAGTTACCGACCAGTTCTTTGGCACCACTTTCGTCACGTTGCGCAAGAGTGGTGATGCGCTGCTGATCACCAGCAAGAAGATCGTGTTGAAGAATGATTACATCCGGCAGGTCATCGACATCTATCACATCTGATGGGGTTGGAGCTGAAGGGATCAGGAGGGTTCTATGACCGACTACAAAATTGCATTGAATTTCGAAGACGGCGTGACCCGCTTCATTGATTGCAAGGACAGCGAAAAAGTTCTTGACGCTGCGTATCGCAACAAAATCAATCTGCCGATGGACTGTTCTGACGGCGTGTGCGGCACCTGCAAGTGCCGCGCTGAAAGTGGCACTTACGATCTTGGTGATGATTTTATCGAGGATGCGCTGACAGCGGATGAGGCAAAAAGCGGCTTGGTGCTGACCTGTCAGATGAAGCCAACCTCAGACTGCGTGATCGCCGTGCCAACCACCTCAGCATCCTGCAAAACCGGTCAGCAGCGTTTTTCGGCAAAGGTGGCGAATGTTGTTACCCATAAGGATGCAGCCATTGTGCTGGAGCTGGAGCTGGATGTGGCCCCCACGTTTCTCGCTGGCCAATACGTTAATATTGCCGTGCCTGGTTCAACTCAAAGCCGATCCTACTCCTTCAGCTCAAAGCCCGGCGAAAACCGCATCAGCTTCCTGATCAAGAAAATTCCGGGCGGCGTGATGAGCACATGGCTGGAACGCGCCAAGATCGGCACGATGCTTGACCTGACAGGACCGCTCGGCAGTTTTTATCTGCGTGATGTGCAAAACCCGTTGTTGTTTCTTGCCGGAGGGACCGGGCTCGCGCCTTTCCTCTCGATGCTCGAAGTGCTGGCACAACAGCAATCTTCGCAAAAAATCCATCTGATTTACGGCGTCACCCGCGATCTCGATTTGGTGCTGGTCGAGCAGTTGGAGGCCTTTACTGCGCGGTTGCCCAACTTCACCTATGCAACAGTGGTCGCAGAAGACACGAGCAACCATCCGCGCAAAGGTTGGGTGACCCAGCATATGCCGCAGGAGGTGCTGCATGGCGGCAATGTTGATGTTTACCTGTGCGGTCCACCGCCCATGGTAGATGCTGTACGCAGCTATTTCGATGACAATCGTGTAAAGCCGAACAGCTTCTATTATGAGAAGTTTACGCCCAATAGCACCACCAAGGTGGCGGCATGAGTGCGGTGGGTGTTGCTGGCCGTTTCGCCGGTAAAGTTCTGGTCGTTACGGGTGCGGCGCAAGGCATTGGTCGCGCAGTGGCCACGCGTGCAGCCCAAGAAGGTGGCCGCGTTGTGTTTGTTGATCGCGCCGATTTCATCGCTGACGTTGCCGCAGAGGTTGAGGGTGCTCAAACGGCCGCGATCCGGGTTGATCTTGAAACCTATGACGGTGCGGCCGAGGCCATGCGCTTTGCCGCCGACGCATTTGGCGGCATCGACATTCTGATCAACAATGTCGGCGGTGCCATCCGCATGCGGCCCTTTGCGGAGTTCGAGCCGGAGCAGATTGACGCTGAAATTCGCCGTTCGCTGATGCCGACGCTGTACGGCTGCCATGCGGTTATCCCACATCTGTTTGCGCGGGGCGGCGGCACTATCGTCAATGTGTCATCCAACGCCACGCGCGGCATTTATCGCGTGCCCTATTCGGCGGCCAAAGGCGGCGTCAATGCCATCAGCCAATCGTTGGCTATGGAACTGGCGGAGCACAATATTCGTGTTGTCGCAACAGCCCCCGGCGGCACACAAGCACCGCCGCGCATCATTCCGCGCAATAGCAGCGGTGATACAGAGGCCGAAAAGGCATGGATGGCGGAGGTGGTGGAGCAAGTGAAGCAATCCAGCTTCATGAAGCGTTACGGCACGATTGAAGAACAGGCCGCACCCATTCTGTTTTTGGCATCCGATGAAGCAAGTTACATCACAGGCACCGTGTTGCCCGTCGCCGGGGGCGATTTGGGCTGAAGCTGGTGCCTAGAGTTTGTCAGGGAAAAGTGGAACCCGGTTTTCCCGAAAAGACAAACGAAAACAAGAAAATCTAGTGTCTGTCCGGTTCAATTTGAACCTGACAGACACCAGTGGAATGAATTTGACATTTGATACCCATGTGCGGCGATCTCGATAATCCAATGTCAAATTCAGAAATTCCACTAGAATCATAGGCTTGCCAGTGGTTTTCATGATTGTGACATTTGCCCTCGAGGGTTCTGAACACTGTGGCAAATGTCACAATCAAACCACTCGTGCACATCACTTTGGGAGGAGTGAATATGCGCAAAATTGACGTGAATGATAGGATCGACACCAGCCCATTCGGGCGCTTTCAATGGGCGATTGTTGCGCTATGCGCAACTCTGTTGATTGTTGATGGTTATGACGTGTTTGTCGCGGGGACCGTGCTGCCAACATTGATTGCAGAATGGGGCCTGACCAAGCCACAGGCCGGTGCGCTGCAAGCCTGGGCGCTGTTTGGCATGATGTTTGGTGCGCTTGTCTTCGGCCAGCTCGCCGACCGCATTGGACGAAAAAAAGGTATTGCGATCAGCTTCTTGCTGTTCACGACCTCGACGCTTCTGACCGGATTTGCGACCTCACCCGATCAATTCATGATTTTCCGTTTCATTGCGGGCCTTGGTTGCGGTGGCCTCATGCCCAATACCGTGGCACTCATGAACGAATATGCGCCCAAGCGTCTGCGCAGCACCATGGTGGCGCTGATGTTCTCTGGCTATTCGGTTGGCGGCATGGTTGCCGCAGGTCTCGGCATTGGCCTGATCCCGCACTATGGATGGCAGCCGATGTTCTTCGCAGCAGCCGTGCCTCTGTTGCTTCTGCCGTTTATTGTGTGGAAACTGCCAGAATCCATCGGGTTTCTTCTTCGCCAGGGCCAACAGGACAAAGCCAAGCGCATCTACGCAAAGCTTTATCCGCAGACGGCGCTGGAATCCGGCGATACTTTGGTTTTCAGCGAAACCAAGAGTGCTTCAACCTCGGTGGCTGAACTGTTCCGCCATCAACGTGCGCTGAGCACGCTCATGCTGTGGGTTTCTTTTTTCTGCTGTTTGTTGCTGGTTTACCTGCTTTCCTCGTGGCTGCCAAAAGTGTTGCAAGAGGCTGGTTACGCAGAAAAAGCGAGCCTCCTCAGCCTGTTCTCGCTGAATTTTGGCGGCATGGCAGGCGCAATAGTGGGTGGCTGGCTGGGAGACCGTTTCGGACTGCCCAAAGTGGTCGTCGGCTTTTTCATCGCCGCAGCGGTCTCTATTGCCCTGATTGGCTATAATCCGCCCTCGACAATCTTGTTTCTGATGGTGTTTGTGGCCGGAGCTGCAACCATTGGCACACAGATTCTGCTCTACGCCAGTGTCGCACAGCTTTACAATCTTTCCATTCGCTCGACGGGTCTGGGATGGGCGTCCGGCGTTGGCAGAATTGGTGCCATTGTTGGACCGACACTCGGCGGAGCGCTTTTAGCGCAGCAGCTATCTTTGCAGCAAAACTTCCTGATTTTCGCAATCCCCGCAGCGGTCGCGGCTTTGGCGATGGTGGTCTTTGCCATCAGCAATGCGCGAAAAACCAAAACCGTCGTGCTCGCAACCGCATGACCGCGACTGCAATGCCCGGTGCGAATATCTCTCAAAACCAAAGGAATATGGATCATGGCCTTTCTGGAGCGTCCGGGATATCGCCTTCATTACCGGATCGATGGTGCGCCAGGGGATAAGCCCTGGCTCACCTTTTGCAACTCGCTGGGAACCGATCTTCACGCTTGGGATGGGCAAGTTGAAGCGCTCTCGGAGCATTATTGCATTTTGCGCTATGATCGCCGGGGGCATGGCTTATCCAGCGCACCACCTTCGCCTTATGCGCTGGGAGACCTTGGTGGAGACGTGATCGCTCTGCTCGATGCGCTTGCTATTGAGCGCACCGATTTTTGCGGCTTGTCAATTGGTGGCCTCACGGGTCAATGGCTTGGTATTCACGCTGGGGAACGGCTGGGCAAGATCATTGTCTGTGCCACCGCTGCCAAAATTGGCACCGCAGAGGGCTGGAAAGCCCGTATCCAGTTGGTGCGGGAACATGGCCTTGAGCATATTACCGCTGGCACTGCAGAGCGCTGGTTTAGTCCAGCCTTCACCACGGCCAAACCCG
>CAJYRE010000189.1 GCA_913776675.1 Rhizobiaceae bacterium | reverse complement strand
CCCGTGTGCCGTCCAGGGCTTCCGGATGGGCATGGGTCAAGATGTTGAACAGGCTTTCGCGGGTTCGGTCAATGGTAGGGCGAATGTCATTGCTTTTGGGCGCAGCCAGTGTGCGCCCACGAAATTCACCGCCGACAATTCGCATGCTGCCTTACCTCTTGCCCTTGAACGAACCACCGGATGAAGGGCCGCGCCCGCCAGACGGTTTGCCACCCGAGGGCTTGCCGCCCGGACCCTTGCCGCCAAAGCCTTTTCCGCCTGACGGCTTACCGCCTGCCGGGCGTCCGCCACCGGGCTTTGCGCTAAATGGCTTGCCCGCGCCGGGACGGCCACTATAAGGCTTGTCGCCTGCGGGACGCTCCCCTGCCGGACGGTCGGATGGTCTGCCGGAATAGGGCCGCGCGCCGCGCTCCTGCCGGTCGCCATACGCAGGCTTTGCGCCATAGTTCGGCTTGTCCTCACGAGATGTGCGGGGACCACGATCTGCTTTTGCGTCATAGGAGGGCTTGTCAGCCCGTGGTGGACGATTTGAAAAATCGCGCTTGGGACCAAAATCCCTGCCGCCTCGGCCACCCTTTGGCTTTTCCTCAACGCCTTCGGCGCGAATCCATTCGCCATCCTCATCACGCGCCCGGCGAATCTGAACGCGCTGCACATTGTCATCCGTGCGATAGGATGAAGGACGATCCGGGTTATGCTTGGTCAGCGAACGGGTCGGCGCACCATCCTTGGTGCGGCCATAGCGTTTGCTCTGTGGTGCGTCCGCAGAGCGTCCCAGCGGAGACACTTTTTTGCTGGCATCTGCCGCTGTCTTTTCGGCAACCGGGCGCGCACCGGGTGCCATCCACACATTGGCGGTGCGGCTCTGGCCCATCATCGGCCGCTTTGGCTTGTCAAAACCGTCCGTATCATCGCGCTCAAAGCTGTCACGCTTGCCGCGCGGTTTGGCATCGGCCCATTTGCCTTTTGCCGCACCCCGTGGTGCATCACGGCGAGTGTCCAGACGGCCCAATGCTTTTTCGCGGGCATCTTCCCGGTTGTTGCCACCGCGTGGGCGAGGGGCCTTGTCCGCTTTGCTCCAATCGCCCTTGTCGGCTTTTGCCTTGTTCTTGGGGGCTGCGTCGTCCTCATCATCCGCACTGGCGCTGTAGATGGGAGCGTCGAAATTGGCGTGAGACTCTTCAATCAGACGCGGGCCAAGCTGATCGCGCAGCATGCGCCCACGCACTTCCTGCACACGGCCTTCCGGCAGATCGCCAAGCTGGAACGGACCGTAGGAAATACGGATCAGGCGATTGACCTCAAGGCCCAGCGCGCCGAGAACATTCTTGATTTCGCGGTTCTTGCCTTCGCGCAAGCCCATGGTGATCCAGACGTTATGCCCCTGACTGCGGTCCAGTGTGGCATCAATCGCACCATAGAGTACACCGTCAACGGCAATGCCGTCTTTCAGTGTGTCCAGTTTGGCCTGATCCACTTCGCCATAGGCGCGCACACGGTAACGCCGCAGCCAGCCGGTGGTGGGCAGGTCCAGCACACGGGCCAAACCGCCATCATTGGTCAGCAGCAGCAGGCCTTCGGTGTTGATGTCAAGACGGCCAATGGACATCACCCGCGGCAGATCAGCGGGCAGGTTTTCAAACACCGTGGGCCGCCCTTCCGGGTCGGAATTGGTGGTCACCAGACCGGCTGGCTTGTGGTAAAGCCACAGTCGTGTGCGCTCGATGCCGCGAATGGGCTGGCCATCCACTTCAATCTTGTCTGCCAGCGTCGCATTCAGGGCTGGTGTTTCCAGCACCTTGCCATTGACGGCCACGCGGCCTTCCATGATCATGCGCTCCACATCGCGGCGCGAGGCAACGCCTGCGCGCGCCAGAAGCTTGGAGATGCGCTCCGGCTTCATGGCATCTTCGCCAGCGGAGGCCGCAGGCACGGGTTTGCGCGCCGCCTGAATGTCTTTTTTCGACACCTGGTTGGCGAATTTCTCATTCGATGCTTTGCGGGTGCGGCCAGCCGGTTTTGAGCCGGGCCGCGTGAACTTTTCTTTATCGGTCATTTTTTGCTTGCCTGTCGTTTGCTGTGTCCTATCAGTTCACGACGACTTGGTTAAGTGGAAAGTTGATATATGACACCGACAATCCGTTTCATGGACGCCGCTTTGGATGAAGCGCGGCTGGCCGGCCAGCGTGGAGAGGTGCCGATTGGGGCGGTGGTGGTCAAGGATGGCACTATTATTGCCCGTGCCGGGAATGAAACCCGTGCCCTGAATGATGTAACGGCCCATGCCGAAATTCTGGCCATCCGCCGCGCATCCAGCGTGCTTCAGGCCGAGCGGCTAAACGGTGCCGATCTTTATGTCACGCTGGAGCCATGCGCCATGTGCGCGGCGGCCATTTCCTTTGCCCGCATCCGCCGCCTTTATTATGGGGCGGAGGATGCGAAAGGCGGCGGGGTTCACCATGGCGGGCGCTTTTATGCCCAACCCACTTGCCATCATGCACCCGATGTTTATGCCGGAATTGCAGAGAGCGACTCCATCGCCTTGTTGAAAGATTTCTTTGCGGAAAAGCGATGAACCCCGCGCAAGCAGGGTCTTCTTGTCATCAAATATCAAACTGATAGCTTTTCGGCACGAACCGATAGCCGCCATCCTGTTTTTCCACATAGCCCACCGACGGGAAGGGCATGTGATAGCCCAGAAAGGCCACACGGTCGGTGGCCAGCATATCAAACACCCGTTTGCGGGTGGCAGCGGCGGCGGCCTTGTCCATGTCAAACTTCACCTCCCAATCGGGTCGTTGCAGCGACAGCACAAAATGGTTTGCCGTGTCAGCCGTCAGCACCAGATGTTTTCCTTCAGATTCCACTCGGTAAATCATATGGCCGGGGGAATGACCAAAGGCAGCTTGGCCGGTGATGCCAGACACCACATCGCCGCCCTGATCACCCAGAAAGGTGATTTTGTCAGCCAGTGGCTTTACATTGGCCAGAACGCCCTTCTGACCACCGGCGGCGGGTGTGCCTTCGCGGGCTGGATCGACCCAGAAATCATATTCGCGCTGGCCTGCCACATAGCGCGCCTTGGGAAAGGCTGGCTTGCCCTTTTCCATCAAGCCACCAATGTGGTCGCCGTGCATGTGGGTGATCACCACAACGGTAACATCTTCCGGGCTGTAGCCAGCCGCCACCATGCCTTCGCTCAGGCGGC
>CAJYRE010000188.1 GCA_913776675.1 Rhizobiaceae bacterium | reverse complement strand
TCCACCGTGTCAGCCCGGATTGAGGCTGGTAACTGGAATGCCCACTCATATATGTCTCCCCCCTCAGCCGATTTTGATGACAGAATCGGTCACGAATGCATAATTCGGAATATGCAGGTTTTCCGGTGCCGGACCTTTGCGAATGCGCCCGGCTGTATCGTAAACCGAGCCGTGGCAGGGACAGAACCACCCGCCATATTCACCCGCCTGCCCCAGCGGCACGCAGCCCAGATGGGTGCAGGAGCCGATCATGACAATCCAGTTTTCCTTGCCCTTGCCGGCAGAGCGGTCCAGATCACTGGCCGTTGCGCCATCGGGCAGATTGGCATTGCGGGCTTGCGGATCCTTCAGTTGGGCCATGGGCACGCCCTTGGCTTCCTCCACTTCCTTATCGGTGCGGTTACGGATAAAAACCGGCTTGCCGCGCCATTTGACCGTCAAGGACATGCCGGGTTGCAGCGCGGACACATCCACCTCGATTGAGGCCAGTGCCAGCGTTGATGCATCGGGCCGCATCTGGTCAATAAACGGCCAGGCCACCGAAACAGCCCCGACCACACCCGCCATACCGGCAGTCAGATAAAGAAAATCGCGGCGCGTTGGCTCTCCTTCGCTCCCACTCCCGGCCATGCTCTCACTGTGTGTATTGTGTTCGTTCACGGTCAACCCATCCTCTTCGCATCATCTGCGACAAACCGTTTGAACGCCGCGGGTCACATAAGGCCCGCAAAGACGCTCATTCACATATCATCTGCTGCGTGTCCTCCACCTCCGGATCGACCCCAAATGCAGAAAATGCAGCATCGCTCCTCCCGACAGGGAATCATCTGCGCCATAAAGCCGCCATGGATTCACCGCCTCAATGACAATTTCTAAGCGCAGCAAGGAAATCTGTCCAGTCTTCAACTGCGAAGGAGGCCCATTGTCGCGCAAAAAGTTAGAAATAGATGATGTATTTTCCCTTTAAATGCAGGGTGTTGCGCCGTATCTGCCAGAGAAGAGCGCATGACCATGATTTTTTGGCCGATTTTGCGCTCAATCCAGCTTTGACAATGTCAAGCCTTCTGCACCGCACATAAAGAGGGTGCGCCGCACAACCATACGACACATGCACCCATGCTCAAGAAAGCAAAGGCTCATCCACATCATCGGCCAGAAAGCCACCGGATTGACGGGCCCACAGCTCGGCATAGAGGCCGCCGCGCGCGACCAGCTCGGTGTGGCTGCCCTCTTCGATGATACGCCCCTTGTCAATCACCACCAGCCGGTCAAGGCTGGCAATGGTGGAGAGCCGATGGGCAATGGCCAACACGGTCTTGCCGTGCATCAATTGCTCCAGATTGGATTGAATGGCGGCTTCGACTTCCGAATCCAGCGCAGATGTGGCTTCATCCAACACCAGAATGGGGGCGTTTTTCAGCATCACACGAGCAATGGCAATGCGCTGGCGCTGGCCGCCGGAAAGCTTAACGCCACGCTCGCCCACATGGGCATCAAAGCCTTTACGGCCGCGCTGATCCACCAATTTCTCAATAAAATCCAGCGCTTCGGCCTGCTCGGCGGCCTTGCGCAATTGCGCCTCGCTGGCATTGTCTCGGCCAAACAGTATATTATCCCGAATTGAGCGATGCAAAAGCGAAGTATCCTGTGTGACCATGCCAATATTGGCCCGCAGGCTTTGCTGCGTCACATGGCGCAGATCCTGCCCGTCAATCTGAATGGAGCCGCCCTCCACATCGTAAAAGCGCAGGAGAAGATTGACCAGTGTGGTCTTGCCCGCGCCAGAGCGTCCGACCACGCCCACCTTCTCGCCGGGCTGAATGCTCAAGGTCAGATGGTCAATGGCACCCTTCCCCTTGCCATAGTGAAACGACACATCCTCAAACCGGATATGCGGACCGGAAATGGTCAGCGTCGTGGCATCCGGCTGATCCAGAAGACCGATTGGTTGCGACATCAGCTCCGCAGAATTCTGGATGGTGCCGATATTGCGCATCATGCTGTTGAGCTGCGTCATCATCCGGTTGAGCAACATGCTCAGCCGCAGCACCAACCCCAATGTGAAGGCAACGCCGCCTGCGGTCATTGCCCCTTGAAACCAACGATCAATGCAGAGAGCGGCAATCACCAGCACCATCAAGCCAGACAACAGCGCATGCGTGGCGCGCACCCCGGTGATCAACCGGGTAAACGGTGTCTGTGCAGCCTGAAACCTTTCAAACCCCTCGCGGATGTAATGATCATTCTGGTTTTCGCGGGCAAACAGCTTGAGTGTCTGAATATTGGCGTAGCTATCGACCATGCGGCCACTCAGGGCCGAAGCAGCCTCGGCTGTTTCTCTGGCATGAAAACGAATGCGGGGCACAAAATAACGTGCCATAAACACAAACAGCACCACCCACAGGCCAATCACCGCCGCCAGACGCCAATCCAGTTGTGCCAACAGCACCATGGTGGAGAGTGTGTAGATCACCATGAACCAGCCGACCTGCAACAGCGAGGTCAGCAGATCGCCCACCGCCTGCCCGCCTGCCCAAACCTTGGTGACAATGCGCCCGGCAAAATCATTCTGGAAAAAGCTTAAAGCCTGACGGCTGATATGCACATGCCCCTGCCAGCGCACCAGATTGAAGAAGTTCAGCACCACGACCTGTTCTTCCACCAGCGCACTGATGGTAATCACCAGAAAGCGCAAGCCCACCACGGCAGCAGCAATCGCCAGCAATTCCGGCCCATGCATGGCAAACAGCCCGTGCCAGCCTACTGATTTCGGCACCGTATCCAGCAAATCCACCAGTCGCCCGACAAACCAGAACATCGAGGCTTCCATGGCCGCAACCGCGCCGCCAAACAGCGCCATGGCAAAAAAGGCCAGCTTCGCTTGCTGCACATAAAACCACACAAACGCCCAGGCCTTGCCCGGCGGGCGCAATTGCGCCGCCAAAGCGAAAGGGTTGAGCCAGTTTTCAAACAGACGAAGAACAGCGCGAATAATCATGCTTGCAACCTATGGCGATTCCACAGCGCAACAAAGGCCAAAGGGGCGTGGTGGGATGCAGAGACGGTCACATTTGTGAGAGAGGTCTAACGCTTCGATGCGTGGCTTCCCCCCCTCTCTGCCCTGCCGGGCATCTCCCCCTCAAGGAGGGAGATTGGCTGGGGTCTGCCGCCCATTTCAATCAATGAGGTTGCGATTTCCAG
>CAJYRE010000187.1 GCA_913776675.1 Rhizobiaceae bacterium | reverse complement strand
AAATTCTCGTGAT
This sequence comes from Rhizobiaceae bacterium, assembly GCA_913776675.1. GTDB lineage: Bacteria > Pseudomonadota > Alphaproteobacteria > Rhizobiales > Rhizobiaceae > Allorhizobium. The sequence goes on along the minus strand of CAJYRE010000187.1, from coordinate 4,156 downwards.
TTAAAGTCAAACAATCAGATCGCCGCTCTCGCGCCGCCCTCTCGTTCGGTGAAGCGGGTTCTAAGCCCCAACTCCTATTATGTCAACTCAACCCGTAACAAAATTATCATATTTTATGCAGGATGTTGTTTTTGTTATAAAAATTCAATTCTTGTCCTTTGCCTTCATAGTTTTGGCAATCCGTCCGGTCTGGAAAGTCGTCTTTGCGCTGCAATGCGGAAAGGTGCATTGGGCGCGCCATAGCCACCATAAGAGCCGCGGCGTTCGACGATTTCAAAAAACAAGCCTTCGCCGTAGGTTCGGCTATAAATCTGAAAATATTCGCCTTTATCATCTCGGTCATAAAGAATGCCATTGTCGCGCAGGGTATCGGCAAAATCAGGATCAAGTCCAAAGCGTGCTTCGAGGTCATCATAATAGTTGCGAGAAATCGGCAACGCCTGAAAGCCTCTTTGCTTGAGCGCCTGTGCCGTGGCAAAAATATCATCGGTGGAAAAAGCCAGATGCTGTATGCCTGATCCAAAGCCTTCTGCCAGAAATTTGCCAGCAAAGGTCTTGCGGTTTTCAGCACCGTTCATCGTCAGCCTGAATCCACCGCGCTGAGAGCTTTCGATTGCCTGACTGCGCACCAAACCACCCGGATCCACCACATCGACCATTGGGGTGCGGTTCACCTCGAAAATCGATGAATAGAACAACAGCCAGGTCAACATTTCATCATACCGGGTTGTTTGCGCCAGATGGTCAATGTGTTTGAGCCCCACCCCGATAGGGGAGGCTTCAGAACCGATCGGCTCAAATTCCGTTTGCCAGATTGAGGACAGGTCCGAACTGTCATCCAGAAAATAAATCACACCGCCGCCAACACCTTCAATCGCCGGAATACTGACTTCGCCGGGGTGGCGTGGTTCTGAAAATGTGATGGCACCAAGCTTATGGGCACGCTCCACGGCTGCGCGCGCATCATCCACGCGAACGCCATAGGCGTAGGCATTGGTTCCATGAACAGAATAGGATGAATTGGCGAAGCCTTCTTCCTCCGTGTTGATGACAAGACGCACATCTCCCTGCTGATAGAGGTCGACATTGCGCAATTTGTGTTTGGCGGTTTTCTCAAAACCAAGGGTCAGGAGCAGCGCTGCAAGATCCACCTGTTCCTCTGCGCTGGCGGTGAACTCAACAAAGTCCACAGAATGCGCGATGGCACGTGCGGGCATGGGCGCGACTGGAATTTGAATATCCGGCTCCTGCCGCACGACCTGATCCATCAAATAGATCAACGATCGATGGCCATCCTCTGCAATGGCTCTGGCAGAGCCACCGCGAAACTGATCATTGAAAATTTCCAGCGACAGCGGTCCATTATAGCCTGTTGCTGCAACAGCCCGCATGAAATCCACCACGGGCAATTCGCCTTCCCCCGGCATATTGCGGAAATGGCGGCTCCAATACAGCAAGTCCATATCAATCAGCGGGGCATCAGCCAGTTGCACGATAAAAATCTTTTCGCCCGGAATCGAGCGGATGCTGTTGATGTCGATTTTACGCGACAGTGTATGGAAGGAATCCAGAATCAGGCCGATATTCGGATGGTTGGCTCGGCGCACAATTTCCCACGCATCCCGATGGTCGTGAATGTGACGCCCCCAGGCAAGCGCCTCATAGCCAACCCGCAGGCCCCGCTTGGCGGCGCGCTCGCCCAATTCTGCAAAATCCGCTGCAGCCCGATCAAGTCCTCCCAGCGCAATGGGTGAAATGCTGGAGCAGACCAGCATAAGATCGGTGCCTAATTCCTCCATCAGATCAAATTTCCGCTCAACGCGATCAAACACACGGCTTCTATGGGGTTCTGGCAAACCTTCAAAATCGCGGAAGGGCTGAAAAAGTGTAATCTCTAACCCATGATCACGCACCATGCGTCCGACTTCGGCGGGAGAAGCATCATAGGCCAGGAAATCATTTTCAAAAATTTCCACGCCATAAAACCCGGCTTTGGCAATGGCACTGAGCTTTTCGGGAAACTCTCCGCTAATCGAAACGGTGGCGATGGATGTGCGCATGGTTCAACTTCTCCCTGATTGGGGAGCTGTGCTGAACGCTTTGTTTCCGCTTATCCTTTTGAAAAGCTGGGCTTCTCTTCCCTGGCAAACAACACGCACAACAGTCTCCCTGTAAGGCACATTGTGGCAAGAGCAAAATCATACCGCAAATACCAATATAGGCATAAAATATAACAGGATGTTATGTTTTGGAGGAGCCATTGATCATGGCCTGCTCCATTTCCTTTTTCAGAACTTTAACGAACCGCTCGGCATAACTCGACAGGGCCGTATCAGCGCGATAGGCAATATAGGTCTGAAATGTTGTCTCTTCTTCGATGGGAATAATGGCGAGGGAGTCTTTGGGCGTATCCGCAACGGTAAACGCATCAACCACGGCAATGCCAAGATTGCGCTTGACCAATGTGCAGACGGTGGTGCCAAATCGGGCCTTGATGGCAATGCTGTAGTCCAGCTTTTCGCGGGCAAAGATGCTGACCATGATGGCCCCATAGGGATCGTTGGGATCAATGCCAATCAAGGGATAACGGCTGATGTCGCGGGCAGAAATGCTCTGTTTTTGGGCGATGGGATGATCAAGGGCCGCAATGCAAACAAGACGCCCCCGCGCCAAAGGCTGAAAAATGATGGATGGATGCTCCAGGCGATAGCTCATGGCCACCACTTCGCCACGGCCTAGCAGAAGATAATCAATGGCCTCTTCAATTTTCAGAATTTCGAAATTGATCTTCAGTTCCGGATAATCACGAAGAATCCTCTCCATGGTCTGGGGCACCATCACATTGGCAATGCTGGGCACAGACCCCAGTGACAGCTCCATCCCGCGACCACGCTCAAGATGTGTGATGGAATATTGCAATTGATCGATTTTTCGATGCACGTCCTCCAATTGCAAGAACACATCCCGTGCCTCTGTTGTGGGGACATAGCGCCCGGCTTTTTTGACAAAAAGCTTGATGCCAATCGACGATTCAATGTGCTTGATGGTACGGCTGACACCCGGCTGTGCGACATTCATCAGGCGGGCTGCGCCTGCAATGGTGCCTGCAACCATGACGGCGCGAAGAACTTCAATCTGTCTCAGGGTCAGCGCCATGGGTCGTATCATCCATTCTTCATTACGAACGTATCAAAACAGACTTACGATACCTTCAAGACCTGATTGATCTCATTGAAATAACGGCTGATTTCTTCAGGACTGGTCTTTTTCAGCAATTCAATCCCAATCACATCGCGCATGATGGTAAAACCAAACATAGCGGCAAGCGACATGACAACATTCACTTCCCGTCCCGGCCCTGCAATGGCGGCCAGAGGTTCAATCACATTCGCGGTGGCGATGTCACGGATAATTCCGGAAGCTTCAGAACTGGAAAATGAGCGAAGAATGATGTCAATCGGTCGCATTTCGCCTTCAGCCCTTGGCAACAAGGATTGCTGGCACAGATGCGTGATCGTTCCGGCCTCAGGGTGAACCAGAAGCTCATCTGTTTGAATGCAGGCCTCAATACATTCGGCAAAAAGCTGCGCCTTTGAGCCAAAGCTGCGATGCACAAGGGCCACATCAACCCCCGCATCAGAAGCGATTTCCCTCAACCCCGTTGTCTCGTAGGACTGGATGGAAAATCGATTGATGGCATGACGCAAAATACGTTCCCGCGTTGTTTCATCGGACTTCTGTTGCCCTTTGCCTTTCACGCCCATACCGCTTTTCCTTCATGCTCGCTGCTACGCCATGGTTATTATAATGTGGCTGAGAAATCAACACCTGTTGACTTTTTCAGTCAACAGGTGTTGATCTAACCCTGAAGGCCATCGGCCAGCATTGTTTTGATGCCAAGATCGCAGGAAATATCAGAATGTCTGCAAGCAGCACCGGGGTCATGTTCACCCCCCATGGCCCGATGATCACCGCGCCTGTTGCGCATATTGACAAGCCTGTCACCGTGCAGCTTCTTGTCCGGGTGGGGGCGTAGCAATGCAAAGTGGGGTCAACGTGCTTCAACAGAGGCAGAACCTTCACGGTCATCATCATAATAGACTCCCTCAGGATTCCAGCGGGAACAAGATCATATGACATCTCTTCCTTACCGAAC
>CAJYRE010000186.1 GCA_913776675.1 Rhizobiaceae bacterium | reverse complement strand
GGCTGTTTCTCGATGACGTGGCAGAGGTGGTGTAAAAGCGCGACTATGCCTCCCATCCCGCTGGTGTGGCCATGCCGCTGGGTGAGGCCATCGTGCAGTCGCTTCAGTTTTTTGGTGTCGTCATTTTGGGCAACGTGGTGGCGCTGTTCATGCTGTTTGTGCCGGGCGTCAATCTCATCGCGTTTTTTCTGGTGAACGGCTATTTATTGGGACGGGAGTTTTTCGAATTTGCCGCCACCCGTTTCCGGCCAAGACAGGAAGCGCAGGATTTCCGCCGCAAACATTCGGGCACGGTGTTTACCGCAGGGCTGGTGATTGCCGCCTTTCTGGCGGTTCCGATCCTAAACCTGCTCACGCCGCTGTTTGCGGCGGGCCTCATGGTGCATTTGCACAAGGCGCTGTCTGCCAAAGACCCGCTGTTTTCAGCCGATAATTTGCGGCGGTAATTCCACCAGCGGGGCTGGCACATCGCAGGTCTTTTCCGGGGATTTGCACAGATCGGCCAGCACGCAGTTTTCACATTCGGGCCGTCTGGCCTTACAACAGTAACGGCCTAGCAAAATCAGCCAATGGTGGGCGTGATAGAGATACTGTTTGGGAATAATCCGCATCAAGATCTCTTCAATCTCATCCGGCGTCTTGCCCGGTGCCAGCTTGATGCGATTGCCAATGCGCAAAATATGCGTATCCACCGCCATGGTCGGAATGCCAAAGGCCATGGACATCACCACATTGGCGGTCTTGCGGCCCACGCCGGGCAGCGTCATCAGCTCTTCGCGGGTTTTGGGCACTTCCGAGCCAAAATCATCAATCAGCTTCTGGCTCAGCAACATCACATTCTTGGCCTTGTTGCGATAAAGCCCAATGGTCTTGATGTAATCCTGAATTTTCTCCTCGCCCAGCGCCACCATTTTTTCAGGCGTATCGGCCACTTTAAACAGCGCCCGCGTCGCCTTGTTGACGCCCGCATCGGTGGCTTGCGCCGAGAGCGCCACGGCCACCACCAGCGTAAACGGATTGACATGCTCCAGCTCGCCCTTTGGCTCTGGCCGCTGTACGGAGAGGCGACGAAACATCTCTTCCAGTTCGGCCTTGCTATAGGCGCTGCGCACTGTGCTTTTACGCGTATTTGACTTTTTCACAATTTGGCTGCTTGATTTCATCGTATCGTCACAGAAGTTTTGGAAAGGGCACGACCCATGACAGAGGCTGCCGATCAACCGATTTTCGCTGCCGAACTCGTACCCTATCGCTCGCTTGGCCGAAAGGGTTTTCGCATCATGCTGATGCTCTCCGGGCTGGTGTGTCTTGGTTATGGCGGGTTTTTTCTGGCCACTGGCGCATGGCCGGTGGGGTTTTTCTGCGGCCTGGATTTTCTGCTGCTCTATGGGGCGTTTCGGCTGAATTACCACGCCGCCAAAGCCCGCGAAGAGGTGACGGTATCGCGCAGCGATGTCTCGGTGCGCAAATTCACGCCTTCGGGAAAAATGAGCGAATTTCACTGGAACCCCTTCTGGGCACGGTTCTTTGTCAAACGCCATGAGGAATTTGGCATTTTGTCGATGTTTGTGCATGGGCAGGGCCGCTCCACCGAGATCGGCTCATTTCTCAACCCGGATGATCGGGAGAGTTTTGCCAAGGCCTTTCAATCGGCGTTGGCAACGGTCACGCGCCGTTTATAACTTTGGCAAGAAACGGGTGGCACTTCTTGCTGCTTCGTGATGAAGTTTCACGATCATAAAGGAAGCCACCATGACCCTTGCCAAGCATATCGACCTCGCTGTTGCCACCGACATCACACCCGATGGCGGCGATTATGAGGTCGTGCGCCGGGTGATTGAGATGCTGACGCTGGACTACCGCGATCAGCCGTCTCTGGAAACGCTGGCAGACAAGCTTGGCCAATCCCCCACCCAATTGCAAAAGACCTTTACCCGCTGGGCGGGCCTGTCTCCCAAAGCCTTCTTGCAGGCGGTGACGCTGGATCACGCCAAGCGTTTGCTGGGAAACGAGGGCCTGCCGCTTTTGGAAACCGCGCTGGAGCTTGGCCTGTCCGGGCCGGGGCGGCTGCATGATCTGTTTGTCACCCACGAAGCCATGTCGCCCGGCGAGTGGAAGGCCAAAGGGGCAGGGCTGGTTATTCGCTATGGCTTTCAGCCGTCGCCTTTCGGCCAAGCGCTGGTGATGGTCACAGATCGCGGGCTGGCAGGCCTCGGCTTTTGCGATCTGGGCGAAGAAGCCGCCTGCTATGCCGACATGGCGGGACGCTGGCCCATGGCGCAATTCGTGGAAGATCAGACGGCCATCCAGCCCTATGTGCAACGCATTTTTGACCCCACCTGCTGGCAGGCCGAGCAGCCCTTGCGCGTGGTGCTGATTGGCTCGGATTTTCAGGTGCGGGTCTGGCAAAACCTGTTGACCATTCCCATGGGCAAAGCCGTGACCTATTCCGACATCGCCCAAAAGATCGGCCAACCCACCGCCAGCCGCGCCGTCGGTGCCGCCGTGGGCCGCAATCCGATTTCCTTTGTGGTGCCGTGCCATCGGGCGCTGGGGAAGAGTGGGGCTCTGACGGGCTATCATTGGGGTTTGACGCGGAAACGGGCGATGCTGGGGTGGGAAGCGGGGAAGGTGGGGTGATGCCGTATTCGGTGAATACGGAACACATCTCCTAATGCTTGTATTCCTCGCAATATACACGTAAATGAAAAAGGCGCTCAGTTAGAGCGCCTTTTATTTGGTAAGTCGGGTATCCGTAATGCTCAAAGGCAAACTGCCGATATAATCCCCGACTTTTCAAGGTTTAATTTACGTGAGAATTTGGGAGGTGTCAATTGCCAATTGAAGAAGCCGATGTTGATGTACTTATGCTGTTTCTTTCGCGTGAGAGACTCGGCAATTTACATCGTCTTACCGGAAATTGGCGTGTGGCAATTGAGCTTCATCAAATGACGTTGCGACTTGGGACGGACCTCATGACTCTGATAGCGGTCATCGAGATCGCGCTACGAAATTCCATTTGTGAAAATCTGGCACAGTTTTTTGGTCAAGCCGATTGGCTTTTGAATCCTCCGCTACCCTTTAAATGGAAAGATAAGGACGAAAGGAAAATTCAAGAGGCACGGAAAAACGCGCAACGTGCCGAATATTCCAAATTATCGCAGACTGAGAAAGCTGATCTCGACAGGCTTGCCTTTCCCGGTGGTCCCCGTGCCGATCTCTCACATTCGGATCGTTCAAGAGAGCGCCAACGTCTAATTCCGGTTACAGATGGAAAAATAATTGCGGAACTTACTTTCTATATTTGGAAGCGTCTGTGTGGGCCTGATTATGAGCATACGCTGTGGCGGCCCATTCTGAAGAAATCCTTTCCGAACAAGCGAGTGAAGCGATCAGATGTGGCTGAAAATCTAGAAATAATCTATCAGGCTCGTAATCGTTTGGCGCACCATGAGCCAGTCCTGCATAAGCGATTTGCAGATACAATGTCTGCCGTTAGATATATTTCCCAGCATCTTGGTGCACGGTTTCCTTCAGATGCAACACCTCTTTATCGCTTGATTGTTGAAGATATTGAGAGGATTGAGGAAAACGCAAAAATTCTTCATAGAATTCTGGAGGATTACAGGATGCCGGTCTGATTGAGGCCGAGCTACTTTGATTTCCTGTCATGCGTACCTAGCCAACCCTAACATCTCCAACGCCCCCGCCTCATTGGTCATCCGCGTGTTGCAGCCAATGGGGTTGATGGTGCTGCTGCCGTGGGCCGCAACCCGATTTCTTTTGTGGTGCCGTGCCATCGGGCACTGGGGAAGAGTGGGGCGCTGACGGGGTATCACTGGGGGCTGACGCGCAAGCGGGCGATGTTGGGGTGGGAAGCCGGGAAGGCGGGGTGATTGGGGGATGGGTTTATTGAATGTCTACTTTTGGCCCCAAAACAGACATTGGAGAACTGATTCATACGCTCCTAGATAGGTGCTTTTATGACTGTCCGATGTTCGGTTTCATTGGGTGTAATTAGACGCAATGGTTGCTTTTTTGATTTCGATATGCTCCTTTGAGGCGTGGTAGCTATATCTCGGAGAAATGTGTTGAGCAGCCGGAAAACGACTCGCAAATACGACCTGAAAGCCTTGCTCACTGATTTGGTGGGGGTAGAGCGAGGAATCGATGAGGTGTATCTTTTTGGTTCCCGGGCCTACCGCACCGGAAGTCATCGCTCGGACTGCGACCTCATTATCCGCATAGAGCCAAGCTCCAACACTAAAAGTAGTAAATTGCGCGAATTTGCTACTGAAAAATGCAGCGCACTCGACCTCTTTCTTTGTGCCGATGCAAGGGCAGTGAGTTGCGCGAATGACAGCTATGTTTTTGCCACCACTTTTTCCGACCTCGTAAATAAGCTTGACGCAATTCTCCTGTGGACGCGGAGGGCAGGATTTACGGACTTTGCGTTCGAGGATAGTGAAAGCTGGGTGTTTGAGGTGGCGGAAGAGGTTGCCTTCTTCGCAACCGTGCTTCCCAACGCCGCCCTAACAGATCAAGCTTGGGTCATGAAAAGCCAATCTGTAGAAGCGCTGGGCCTTCCTACGCAGCCCTATATTGGAGATACTCTCGATAAATGCGCGACGATGATTGCGGAGGTCGCCAAGCGGATGATCGTTGCACCGAAAAATTTGGGTCAAAAGGGGCAGGCAAAGGATGGTTGGACTGTAAACCTACAAAGCGAATATGACTGTCAAAATCTATTTTACTCAGTCGTAAAGCCATGGCTCCCCGAACTAGGGCGCGAAGACGTCGCGATCGAATTCGATGATCAGGAGAAGAAGTCTGACTTCAGCCTGTTTGGCGGAAAGCTCATCATTGAGATGAAGTTTATCAAAGATCAGAATTCCAAAGCTGCGGTTGTTAAAACGCTTCAAGGCCTATGTAATTTTTATAAACGCAACGCAAACGTCCGCTTCCTTCTCTTCATCGTCTACCTGAAGAAGGGTGAAGCCGATGTCGACGGTACTAAGTGGGAGGCCGAGTTTTCGCATCAAGCCAGCCGGCCGCGAGTTTTAACAATGGTTGTACTTGTCCCTTGAGGACACTCAATTAGGCTTGATAGGTCGTCCTCAGAATTGCCAAAACGGCGGCGGTTAGCGCATCGCATTGGGAGTACATAATATTTAATTCTAATGTAGGTTATCGAGCGCGAACTCGTCGCTAGCAAGGTCCGCAAGGGGGGGGCAAAGCGGCCATGCCTCCTCACTCAACCAACCCCAACAACTCCCGCGCCGCCGCCTCATCTGTAATCAACGTATTACAGCCAATACGCTTGATAGTGGCGCGGATGGCGGGGGCGCGGTGGGCACCGCCGGAGGCGATGACGATGTGTTTGGCTTTTTTCAGCGTGTCGAGGTCCACTGACATCACCCGTTCATTGATCGGGTGATCGACCGAGCGACCGTCCGCGTCGAGAAAATTGAACATGGTGTCGCAGACGCAGCCTGCGGCAATCAGTTCTTCCAGCGTCTGGTGCGAGATAAAACCCTCGGACAGCGAGGTGGATTGCGGGCGGATGTCGCCGCAGGAGACCACGGCGAGGTCAAGGTTTTCGGCCAGATCATAGATGGTTTTCAACCCGCATTGCTCAATCAGCGCCCGTTTGGTGGCAATGGAATCCACCAGCAGCGGGGCCAGAAACATATAGCATTCCGCGCCAAGCTGGCTGGCCAGCCGCCAGGTGTAATCAATGGGGTTGGTTTGATGCACGGCCACAATGCCGCCCAGCAGCGACACGACCTTGCAGTTTTCCCGCCGCGGTGGGCGAAAGCCTGCCAGCGATGCCGTCATGGTGCGGCCCCAGCCGACGCCGATGGTGGCGTTGTCGGTGACAACTTCGGTGAGGAATTGCCCCAGCGCCAAGCCAACGGCGCGGGCAATGGCGCTGGCATCCTGATTGTGCGGGGAGGGGACGACGACGGCCTCATCCAGCCCATAGGCTTTTTCCAGTTTTACCGCCAGTTCAACGCAATCATCAATGCCGTCGGCAATCCAGATTTGCACCTCTGAGCGTTTCAGCGCCTCATCCAGCATGCGGATCACCGTGGAGCGGCTGATGCCGAGCTTTTCCGCCACATCCTTTTGCGTCAGGCCCTGATTGTAATAAAGCCATGCGGCCCGCAGGCGCTGCGATGACGCTTCGGATTGGGTGCTTTGGCTGTCGCGTCGCAGTCTGGCCACGGTGTCACTTCATCCCCGTTTGTGATGGTTCACTATCGCAATGCCTGAAACATTTGTCAAATCTACAAGACAAATGTCTTGACTTCGCACCGAGAACTGCCGATATTTGGAACAAAGAGGAGGCATTTTCGTTTGTTTTGCGAAACCAAATGCCCGATCAGCATTCACGCGAATGACCTGAAGGAATGAACGGATGACTTCGAAACTTGAACAGCTTCGCGCCATGACCACCGTTGATGCCGACACCGGCGATATCGAAGCAGTGGCCCGCATCAAGCCGGTCGATTGCACCACCAACCCCTCGATTGTTCTCAAAGCGCTCGGCACCGAGATGTTTGCTGACGCCATTGAAGAGGCGGTCAAATGGGGCAAGGGGCAGAACGGCAGCTCTGAAGCCGTGACCGAAGCGGTTGCTGATCGTCTGGCCATTTCGGTGGGTGCAGCGCTGGCCAAGCTGGTGCCCGGTCGCGTTTCCACCGAAGTGGATGCTGACCTGTCGTTTGACACCCAAGCTTCGCTCACCAAGGCGCGCTCGATCATCGCTCAGTACAAAGAGCGCGGCATTGAGAAGGATCGCATCCTGATCAAGCTGGCCTCCACCTGGGAAGGCATTCGCGCTGCCGAAGTGTTGCAGAAGGAAGGGATTGATTGCAATCTCACCCTGCTGTTCTCCAAGGCTCAGGCCATTGCCTGCGCTGATGCCAAGGTGTTTCTGATTTCGCCTTTCGTCGGCCGTATTCTCGATTGGTACAAGAAGTCTACCGGCGAGAACTACACGTCCGAGACCGATCCCGGCGTGTTGTCTGTGCGCTCGATCTACAATTACTACAAGGCCAATGGTATTGAGACCATTGTCATGGGTGCATCCTTCCGCAATGCTGGCGAAATTGAAGCGCTGGCCGGTTGCGACCGCCTGACCATCAGCCCCGCTCTGTTGGACGAGTTGGATGCGGCCACCGGTGATCTGCCGCGGCTGCTGTCGCCTTCCAAGACCACGCCGGATCCGCGCGTGTCGCTGGATGAGAAGGCCTTCCGCTGGGCGATGAATGAAGATGCCATGGCCACGGAAAAGCTGGCTGAAGGCATTCGCGCCTTTGCGAAAGACCTTGGCACTTTGCGCGGCATGGTGGCCAAGAAGCTGGCTGCCTAGAGCATTTCAGTGTTTCTCGGAAACACTGAAATGCTCTAACTCTTTGTTTTCATGCATTTCCGGGCGGAAAACCGCTATGCACTTTCCTGGAAATGCTCTAAGCAAAGTCACAGACTTGCATGGAAGAGGCGCGGTGAAGGCCGCGCCTTTTTTATGGGTGTGTGTTGTCTCGGCCAAACGGATTTTGGGTAGACCAGTCTCCATAGCGGTCACGTCTGGGCTTGATCGGCATATCCAGATAAGGGCCGCCGGGAACGCCACCGATGGTGCCTTCCGGCTCTCCGCCGGTTTTTTTCAGGAAGCGTCCATCCACCCAGCCGCTGATGCGGGGGCGATCATAGGTGGCAATGCGGCACCAATAACCGCCCCGGATTTCCGAGCAGGTCTGCATGTCGATGGGGGTGCCTTCCCTCAAGGTGTTGATGATGCGGAAGTTTGGCCCGGCTCCTGACAGCACAGGCAAATCAGAACCTTGCGGCAAGCCGGTGACATGCCACAGATAGGGATCGGGCATGCCCTTGGCCAGCGGGCGGCCTGTGGTGATGGTATCATCTGTCGATGGCGCTTCAATAACGGATTGGCTCATGGCGGATGAGGCACACAACAGCCAGCCGAGACTGACCATGACCATGGTCGCTTTCGGGTATGAGCGCATTCCATTCTCCTTCAACGTCTATGTGTGTGTAAGGTAACACCTCTTCCTTACGTCTGGGTTGCTTTTCCCGTATGATTTACGTGATTTGGGTTCTCATGACGGGAGAATCTGATATATCTGAAATGCCTGCCCGGACATGCCCTGTCTCGAAAAGATTTGTGCTTTTGTGAAGCATACTCCAGCCTTTGATCGCGTGATGAAAAAGACCCCGCTTGGTTATGTTTTTGCGTTTATCGCTTATACTGTGTTTTCGATGCAGGATGGCATTTCCAAGCATTTGGGCGATAGCTATTCGCCGATTGTTGTGGCCACGGTGCGCTATTGGGCTTTTGCCATCTTTGCGCTGGTTCTGGCCTCGCGGGCCAAAGGGGGCATTCGGCTTGCCGTTCGCACCAGACATCCGGTGCTGCAAGTGCTGCGGGGCTTGCTGCTTGGCTCGCAGATTGTCATTTCCATTTTTGCCTTCCGCTACGTTGGTCTTGGGCAATCTCAAGCTGTTTTTGCCTCGGGGCCGATTTTTGTTGCGCTTTTATCGGTGCCGCTGCTGGGCGAAAAAGTGGGCTGGCGTCGCTGGACTGCCATTTGCGTCGGCCTTGGCGGGGTGCTGCTGATCTTGTCGCCCGGGTCCAGCAGCTTTAATCCATGGGTATGGCTGCCGTTGCTCTGCGCTCTGGCGGGGGCATTTTACGGCATATTGACCCGCCTGGTCAGTCGGGATGATCCTCCTGTGACCAGCTTTTTCTATATATGCATGGTGGGCTTTGTTGGTGCAAACTGCCTTGCGCCG
>CAJYRE010000185.1 GCA_913776675.1 Rhizobiaceae bacterium | reverse complement strand
CCTCGACAGTCACAGGCTCCGCAATCAAACCGGCATCAAAGGCACGCTGGGCGATAAACGGCGAATGTTCAAACACGCCGCCAAACCGATCAATAAATGCTTGCCGCTCCATTTATACCTTCCCGATTCTGTTTTGCCTCACCAAAAGACATCCATATTTTTTTGCTAAATCGTCAACAAGAAGATTTTTTTACAGGCATGATAGCGCGTCATCATACCTTCTGGATGCACACTCAATATATAAATATCTCTATTTGTTATGTAATTTCCTCCCCCTCAGGTCATTTTTCGAGAAAACATAGTCGATTATGCGACAACACGCGCATTCTCTATTAGTTTATTTTCAACTCTTAGGGGTCAAAGTCATTGAACTCGACTTTGGAGGGGCAGAATCGTGTCTAATCTATCCGTTTTGAAAAAGATTTTTTTACTCATGGGCCTCAGTCTCGCCATCATGGCGGGTGCCCTTTTTTACAGTGGCCAACAATCGTATAATTCGATTGTCAATGAGCGCAAATCGATGCTCAAGAATATTGACCACACAGCCGTCTCCATTTTCAAACGCTACCAGGCGCTCGAAGCGGAAGGTAAAATGACCCGCGAAGCTGCTCAGAAAGATGCGATCGCACAGGTCATGGCCATGCGTTATGGCACAGATGGCTATTTGTGGATCAACGATCTGAATGGTATCATGATTGCTCATGCTGCCAAGCCCGCTCTCAACAATACCAGCGTTCTGGGCATGAAAGACCCCAATGGGGTTTTCATTTTTCAGGAGTTCATCAAGATCGGCAAGGCCAGCGGCGAAGGCTATCTGGATTACTTATGGCCGAAGCCCGGCTCAGACCAGCCCGTGGGGAAAAACTCCCACGTCATCCTGTTTGCCCCCTGGGGATGGATTGTTGGAACCGGTGTTTATAATGATGACATCAGCGCCTTGCGTCAGCAGCAGATCATCATCACTGGCATAATCATGGGCTTTGCCGCCCTTGCCACCATTCTTGGTTCTGTTGTGATTGGGCGATCCATATCGATCCCTCTCAATGCCCTCAAAGCGACCATGCTGAAGATTGCAGCCAACGACACATCCGGCGACATCCCACACACTCACCGCCGCGATGAAATTGGCCAGATGGCCGATGCGCTGGTGGACATCAAAAATTCCGTGATGGAGCGCTTGCGGCTGGAAAGCAACCGCGTGGCAAGCCAGGCCGAAGCGGAGCAACGACGTCAGCAACAAATCGATACAGAACGGCAAAACAGCGAGAAACAGGCCGCGGTTGTCAACAGCTTTGCCCAGGCGCTGGAGTCCCTCTCCCAAGGCAATCTGACGGTGCGATTGAGCAATCTGCCTGTCGATTACCACAAGCTGGAAACCGATTTTAACCGCGCTGTTTCCATCCTGGCGCAAACACTGGAAAAGGTTGCCGATAGCACGTTGAGCGTGAGCCGCTCGGTGGATGAAATCAACGCCGCTGTGACGGATCTTTCCAAACGCACCGAGGGTCAGGCCGCCAATCTGGAAGAAACAGCCGCTGCCGTTGAAGACATTGGCCGCAAGATCAAAGCATCGGAAGGCAGCATTGAAAAGGCACAGGCCATGGCGATGTCTGCCAAAGAAGACGCCAGCAAATCCAGCCGTATTGTTACCGAGGCCATCACCGCCATGGGATTGATTGAGCAATCCTCCGCCAAGATTAATGACATCATTGGCGTGATTGATGAAATTGCGTTTCAGACCAATCTTCTCGCCCTCAATGCGGGTGTTGAGGCGGCTCGCGCCGGAGAAGCAGGCAAAGGATTTGCCGTTGTGGCACAGGAAGTGCGCGAACTGGCGCAACGCTCGGCCAATGCTGCCAAGGAAATCAAGGCCCATATTCAGGCTTCAGGGGCTCAGGTCAATGCCGGTGTAGAATTGGTGGAAGCGACAGGCACGGCCCTTCAGGGCATTGATACCAGGGTGCTGACCATCAATTCCAGCATTGTCGATATTGCCAGCCTGTCACGCGAACAATCCACCGGCATTTCTGAAATCAACAGTTCAATCAATCAGATTGACCGCATGACCCAGCAAAACGCCGCCATGGTTGAGCAAACAACAGCAGCCACCAATCTGCTGAAGGCCGAGACAGAAAACCTTGCCAGCCTTCTGTCGATGTTTATCATTTCTGACGGGATGAGGCGGGCAGCCTGACCCGCTTCTGCGACAGTGCAGAGATGCAGACGATGGAGTGTTACAGCGCTGTGCGTTTGATAAAACGCGACATGCTGTAGACTCACGGATTGAAACCGCTGCACCCACTTTATAAAACCAGGCCCCTGCACGTCCTTCTTCGAGGTGCCCCTCTTGTTGCAGCCCAAACCGAAACTATATATGCTTTTGGAATCCAGTAAGAAGGATGTTTCCACGATGACGATGCTCTTGACCGACCATCCTTTTTGACTGTTGCAGCCTATTGCCTTCAAGCTTTGCCGCATCTTTGTCTGAACACCTCGTCCCTTGATGGCAGAAGAACAATCAAGCGACGGCTGATGTTGGCGCGAGTCAACAGCACCTCATCATTCCAAACCGTTTTACTATATCGAGAGGATAGTCCATGCCGATTGCAAAAGGTTATGCCGCAACGGATGCCAACACACCGCTGGCCCCCTTCACGTTTGAGCGCCGCGAACCCAATGATGATGATGTGGTGATCTCCATCAAATATTGCGGCGTCTGTCACTCTGACATCCACCAGAGCCGGAATGAATGGGGCATCTCCATTTTCCCCCTGGGGCCCGGCCATGAAATTGCCGGTGTTGTCACTGCGGTGGGATCGAAGGTCACAAAATTCAAGGTTGGCGATCATGTCGGCGTCGGCTGTTTCGTCGATTCCTGTGTTCACTGCCAAAGCCGCGATGTGGATATTGAGCAATATTTGCCGGGTCTGGTACAGACCTACAGCAGCCTGGAAGCCGATGGCAAAACCGTAACCCAGGGCGGTTATTCCGACAGCATCGTGGTCAAGGAAGGCTATGTGCTGTCCATTCCGGACAATCTGCCACTGGATGCGGCAGCACCGCTGCTGTGCGCAGGCATTACGCTCTACTCGCCTTTGGCCCATTGGAAAGCCGGTCCTGGCAAGAAGGTTGCCATTGTTGGCATGGGCGGGCTTGGCCATATGGGTGTCAAGCTTGGTGCCGCCATGGGCGCGGATGTCACCGTGCTGAGCCAAACCCTCTCCAAGAAAGAGGATGGCCTGCGGCTGGGCGCAAAAGACTATTACGCCACCAGCGATGCAGAAACATTCAAAAAGCTGCAAGGCACATTTGACCTGATCATCTGCACCGTCAGCGTCGATATTGACTGGAATGCCTATCTGAACCTGCTGAAAGTGGATGGAACCATGGTGCTGCTGGGTGTGCCGGAAAAGCCAGTGCCAGTCCATGCCTTTGCCCTGATTCCGCATCGGCGCAATCTGGCAGGCTCCATGATTGGCTCCATCAAGGAAACCCAGGAAATGCTGGATTTCTGCGGCAAGCACAATATCACATCCGAGATTGAGCTGATCGATATTAAAGACATCAACAAGGCATATGATCGTGTGCTGAAAAGCGATGTGCGCTATCGCTTTGTGATCGATATGGCGACACTGGACGCTTAAAGCGTTCTTTGGGCGTTTTATAAAACGACTGCATAGTTCCTTAAACCGGAATCGATTTAAGGAGAAAATGATGCAGCAGATTAAAAGTGTGATTGCGCCGTGCGCCATATATGGTGAGAGGCACAGTAAAACCCGTCGCAGTGAATAGGATTCACTGCGACGGGTTTTCGCTCTTATTTTGTCTCATGCGCGTTATCGTTTTCTTGATGACAATAAAACGCGACATGCTTTCAATTGCTATGAGGCCGTAAGGTGCATTCAAAACCAGACAGCCCCCTCAAATCAAATCCGAAGGCGTCTCGAGGAGCGAAGTCTGCTCTTGTGCTTGATCAGGCCACAGCACTGGCGGTGGGAGAATCCGCTGCGCCCTGAACAAGCCGGTTACGACCTGAGTTTTTGGCGCTGTAGAGACAATGGTCTGCTTTGACAAAAAATGTCTCAACCGTTTCATGGCCTTGCTTAGAAAGCATCGCCATGCCGATGCTCACAGTCACATGACCCCATGGAAGATTACGCTGATGCGGAATGGCAAGATCAGAAATTCGCTGGCGGATATTTTCGCCAATGGCGCGCGCAGCTTCATCATCTAAGCCAGGCAGCAGAACCGCCAACTCTTCTCCGCCGCAGCGCGCGGCGATGTCAACGCCGGGTCTGATCGCCGCTTTAATCTCAGCAGCAATTGCCTTCAGGCAATTATCACCCGGCAAATGCCCATAACTGTCATTGAAAAGTTTGAACTTATCAACATCGATCAGCAGCAGACACAGTGGTGTGCCATTGGACTGCGCCTCATCAAGCTTCTTCGCCAATTGGCCATTGAAATAGCGCTTGTTGAAAAGCTGTGTCAGCTCATCGGTATTGGCCAAGCGGTCCAGCTCTTCCTGCAAGAGCCGTTGACTGGTGACATCCCGAGTGACAGACACCATACCACTGCCCACATCAAAGCTGCGCACGCGCGTTACCACGCTCTCCAGCCAGGCCATATCACCATTCTTTTTACGTTTACGGTAAATCAGCCGCTCAATGGAGGAGCCGGATGCAATATTGGCCAAGGCTTCGGTCCAATATTGCTGGGCCTCAGCATCATGCCCTTCCAGCACACTGGTGCCAACAATATCTTTTGCCTCAATCTCCAGCACATTCTTGGAGGCTGCAGAGACATATTCCCGAACGCCGTAATCATCCAGCTTTTCAATCAGATCCGAAGATGCATTGGCAATAAGCCGAAACTCCGCTTCCCGCGCCGCTATGATAAGCTGGGCACTGCGTGCAATGCTCCAATTGCGCCTCAGCCGAATGGCCAGCAACGCAGCCGCCAGCACCGCCGCCAAAGAACAAAGCCAGCGGGTTCGGGCTATCTTGATCCAGTACCAAAGAATATCCTGCCGTTGAACAGCAACAAGC
Organism: Rhizobiaceae bacterium; assembly: GCA_913776675.1. Classification (GTDB taxonomy): domain Bacteria; phylum Pseudomonadota; class Alphaproteobacteria; order Rhizobiales; family Rhizobiaceae; genus Allorhizobium. The sequence goes on along the minus strand of CAJYRE010000185.1, from coordinate 1,337 downwards.
GCAGTAATATGTGTTGCGTTACTTTTGTAATATCCAGAAAGCTTTTCAGAGCCATCAAAAGGTGAAATATAATCATAATTTCCCTTAGGCTGCTTCAAAAGGCCAAAACGGTAAAAATCCGTATTGGCGATACTGCTCCCCATGGCTGTTTCATTGACCGGAGAACGAATGAGGATACGGCCATCGCCATCAATCATGGCAAATGCCGCCTGCCCGGGAAAGCCAAAGCCTTTGAAAAAATTGACAAACTGATAGACATCAATGGTGGCCACCAAAACGCCTGCGAAATGGCCATCCGCATCGTTGAACCTTTGAGACAGCGTGATGAACCATTCGTTCGACAAAGGCCCTTTGAAGGGGCCGTCAATGCGCGGTGCCATATCTTGTGAGGACTTGTGAAACTTGAAATAAGAGCGCTCAGACAAATCCACACCAGCCGAGAAATAATCCGTTGTGGACTCAATCAGAACGCCATCAGGGCCCAGATAAGCCAGACTGCGCAAATAACGCGATGTTTTGACCAGCTCACGCATTGTCTGCACAAGCTCAATACTTTGCAAAACAGTATTATTTCTATTCTGAATCTGCAGCAGCAAGCTAAGCAACGGCTGACGAACAACCTCGATCACATCATCGGTATGCTGCGCAATGGCCTGTGATGTCTGCTCCAGATAGGCGTTGGTGCGGGAAATCTGCGATTGCCAACTGGAAATCTCAGACCACACGGCCAAAGAAACAAAGACAAGAATGGTAACAACGCATAAAAAAAGTGGCTTGGAAAATCTTAAAAATGCGCGCTGCGTTCTCATCGTCACCGAGTCTCTGGCAAGTTCTCAATATTTTTCTTAATGATGGATCATTAAATAATTATCTCAAAAAGCAATGCTTAAGAGATCATAAATGCATTTTCTGCGCAGGTTTTGCAAAAAATCTGCGCAGACAAACTTTTTTGAAACATTAAATTCTGTCTGCTGCCAAACGGCTCGCCATGAACAGATGACCGGTACGCCCCTTTACCAGATGGGCTTGTGGTGGGCATGCCAATGCTTGGCAATATCGAGACGGGTTGGTACCCAAACCTTATCGTGCGACATCACATAATCCAGAAACCGTTTCAAGGCTGCGGCGCGCCCGGGCCGCCCCACCAGACGACAATGCAGGCCAACGGACATCATTTTGGGTGCCCCTTCCGCACCTTCCTGATACAGCGTGTCGAACGCATCTTTCAAATAGGTGAAAAACTGATCGCCAGAGTTAAAACCCTGCGGTGTTGCAAACCGCATATCGTTGGTTTCCAGCGTGTAGGGAATGATCAGAAAAGGCTTGCCCTGCAGATC
>CAJYRE010000184.1 GCA_913776675.1 Rhizobiaceae bacterium | reverse complement strand
TTTTCAGCCAGTACACCTGCGCCAGTAATGCGATTGAACAGTGTGGATTTTCCGGCATTGGTATACCCCACCAGCGCCACAATGGGATGCGGCACCTTACGGCGCTTGGCGCGGTGCAATTGGCGTGTGCGCACCACTTGTTCCAGTTCGCGCTCCAAACGCACAATGCGGTCTTGCAGCAGGCGCCTGTCGGCCTCAATCTGGGTTTCCCCCGGTCCGCCCATAAAACCGGCGCCACCGCGCTGACGCTCCAGGTGGGTCCAGCTCCGGACCAGACGGCCCTTCTGATAGTTCAAATGGGCCAGATCAACTTGCAACGTCCCTTCTTTGGTCGAGGCACGGCGACCAAAAATTTCAAGAATGAGACCTGTACGGTCAATGACCTTGGCATTCCACTCTTTTTCAAGATTGCGCTGCTGCACCGGTGTCAGCGGATGATCGACGATCACCAGGCCTGCATCATGTGTGTCAAGAAGGGCTTTGATTTCCTCAATCTTGCCGCTGCCCATCAGTGTTGCCGGACGAGGCTGGTTGATAGGAATGATCAATCCCTCAGCAATCGTCAAATCAATGGCGCGGGCAAGGCCGATTGCTTCTTCCAGACGGCTCTCATTGCTGCGCACAGGGGACGGAATACTGTCTGCAGCCGTTTTATCCGCAGTGCGCACCTGCTTTAAAACAGGCACAAGAACCACGGCGCGCATGTCGTCGCGGTGCATGTCCTGTTCAGGAATGATGGAGTCCGATGTCGTGTCCCGATTTGAGATAGCCGTTTTCCTGCTGTGATCATACAAATGCATATTCCCCGGCATTATAACCGGGGAAGAGAAATATACCCAGAGGTGTTTCGAAGTTTAAGCCGTGCTCTCTTCGCCTTCGAACATCTGCATGGGCTGACCCGGCATGATGGTCGATATTGCGTGCTTGTAAACCAGTTGAGAATGGCCATCACGACGCAACAACACACAAAAATTGTCAAATGATGTGACAACACCTGTCAGCTTCACACCATTGATCAGAAAAATCGTCAATGAAATCTTCTGCTTGCGAACCGTATTGAGAAAAAGGTCCTGCAAATTCTGAGAACGTTCCGCCATGGCGCCGCTTCTTTCTATTTTGCCGGTCGGGGATACCGGTTGGAGATTTTCTAGCTGATTTTCTGGACAAACTGCCCCTAATGCCCCACGGGACAGTTTGGTATCAAATCAGGGCGCATTCCGCAATCTGGAAAAATCCATTTGAATTCATTGCCAGATCAGTTTGTCAGCAACAATGCGAATTGCTCACTGCCATATTACACGCCAAGCGATTTCAGCTTGCGGTGCAAAGCGGATCTCTCCATCCCCACAAATTCGGCTGTGCGAGAAATATTGCCGCCAAAACGGTTGATCTGGGCAATCAGATAATCGCGCTCAAACATTTCCCGTGCTTCGCGCAAGGGCAAAGTCATGATCTGATAATCACTGCGGCCCGAGACTTTCGGCAGCATTTCACCCAAATCGGTTGGCAGCATTTCGGCGGTAATTGTCGTATCGGCATTGTCGCTTTGAGCCAGAATCAGCAGACGCTCGATATTGTTGCGAAGCTGGCGAATATTGCCCGGCCAATCATGCGCCTGCAACACAGCCATCGCATCATCACCGATCTTGCGTGGGCGAATGCCAGCCTGCTCGGCAATCTGGCGAACAAACATATCAACGAGAAAAGGAATATCCTCACGCCGCTCGGCCAGTGCCGGCACACGAACAGGCACCACGGCCAAGCGATGAAACAGATCTTCCCGGAACTGTCCGTCGGCAATCAGGCTTTCCAGATTATAAGCGCTGGATGAGATGATGCGCACATCTACCTTGACCCGCTTTGAACCACCAACCCGCTCAAACTGCTGATCCACCAGCACACGCAGGATCTTGCTCTGGGTTTCACGCGGCATTTCACCAACTTCATCCAGATAGAGAATGCCGCGGTGTGCTTCTTCCAGCGCCCCGACACGCCGCGCCTGCCCCGGTCCGCCTTCTGTGCCAAACAGCGCAACTTCCATACGGTCTGGTGTGATGGCAGCCGCATTCAACGTCACAAATGGTCCTGCTGCACGTGAGGAGCGCTTGTGGATCATGCGCGCCACCAGCTCCTTGCCGCTGCCAGAAGGACCGACAATCATAATCCGGCTGTTGGTAGGGGATATTTTTTCAATGGTTTGGCGCAATTGCGAAACAGCGACCGACGCACCAATCAGCTCATTGGCATCGCCGGTGCGGCGTTTCAGGTCTGATACCTCACGCTTCAGCTTGGAGTTTTCCAGCGCGCGCTCAGCAATCAGAATGAGGCGATCAGCCTTGAAGGGTTTTTCAATAAAGTCGAACGCGCCGCGCTTGATGGCCGAAACAGCCGTTTCCACATTGCCATGGCCTGAAATCATCACCACCGGCACATCCGGGTGGCGGGCCTTGATTTCGTCCAATAGTGCCAAGCCATCCAGACGGCTGCCCTGCATCCATATATCCAGAAAGATCAACCGGGGCGCACGATCTGAAATGGCAGCAAGCGCACTGTCCGCATCATGTGCGGTGCGTGTTTCATGTCCCTCATCGCTGAGAATGCCGGAGACAATCTCACGAATATCCTCTTCGTCATCG
>CAJYRE010000183.1 GCA_913776675.1 Rhizobiaceae bacterium | reverse complement strand
GTTTTGGGTGCCTTGGCAAAGGCAATTGCCCGTTTGACATAATCAGCCGGATCCTTGCAGACCAGCTCTGGCACGCCTGCCGCAATGACAATGCTGTGGCAGAAGCGGGCAGCAAAGCTTTTGCCCGGGAAGGTCAGAACCGGCAGCCCCATGGTCAGCGCATCACCTGCGGTGGAATGCGCGCCATAGGGGAAGGTGTCGAGGAACAGATCCGCCACGGCAATGCGCGCCAGATGGTGGGCATTGGCCGCCTTCGGCGCAAACAGCAGCCGCTCTGGTGCCACACCTGCGGCTTCCGCCAGCTTGCGCAGACGCGCATCCACATCATCGCCACCCGTCAGCACCCACAGCACACTGTTTGGTGCGCCTTTCAGAATCGTCATCCAATGGGCAAAAGTTGGTTCGGTGATCTTCTGCATGCCATTGAAACATGCAAAAACGAAAACCCCTTCTGGCAGGCCCACTTCAGCGCGCGTAGGGATTTTGGCAATCTCGCGCTTACGATCAATGGGCTGATTGCAGGCAATCCGCAGGACTTTTTCCGTAAAGTAGATTTCATTTTCCGGCGGGACAATATGCTCATCCGCGATCATATATTGGTGGAACGGCCCCGCCATGGTGCCGGGATAACCGCAGAAATTGACGATGACCGGAGCTGGGCGATAGGCAAAAATGCGTGTGCGGGCGTGTTTGGTATACCCGTTCACATCGATCAGAATATCAATATCGTCGGCTGCAATTTGCCGCGCCGCATCCTCATCACTCAAATGGGCAATATCGCGCCAGCCATCAATCACAGCCTTCATGCGAAGCTGGGTTGGATCGTTGACCACCGGATCGCCGCAATAATAGGCGTAGATTTCCACCGTGGACTTATCGTGCTGCTCCAGCACATCACGCAGCGCAAAGCCAACCGCATGATCGCGCAAGTCAGACGACACATATCCAACCCGCAGACGCTGACCTGTTCCAGACTTATGCACCACGGTTTTGCGGGGGAAAGCGCTGGTGTCAGGACGGCCCACAAAGGCTTTGCAGTATCGATAGGCCTTGGCCAATTGAAACAGTGGATCATCAGAATAACACGCCAGAGACAGAGGCGACAAACCATCCAGCAAATGCCGCATGGAAACATGATCCGATGGCGTAAGTGTTGGCCACTTGCAGGCACGCTGGCGAATGGCGCTCCAATGCTGGCCCGCTTCATTCTTGTCGGGCCTCAGCTCCATGGCCTGCCACAGGGCCATTTCCGCATCGTCCAGCAGCCCGGCATTTTCCATAACACGACCAATGTGCTGAAGCGCCATGTGCCGATGCGAAACCTTGTCTGCCGTGCTTTCAGCCGTCACCTCCAACAGCTTGCGCCATTGCTCAATTGCCAGCGCGGCAAGGCCACTGTCTTCAAACGCACGACCGAGATTGATATGGGCCTGACCAAATTTCGGATCAATCTTGAGGCAGGCGTTCAATGCATTGATCGAACCGGCAAGATCACCGGCGATACGCAACGTGACTGCATAGTTGAAATAAACAAGATGCAGGAACGGATGAACATCGTTGTAGGCAATCCACGCCTTGTAAACCTCCAGCGCCTCATCTATCCGCCCGGCAGCACTGCGGCTTTCGGCATATTGAAAGACCTCCTGCACTGACATCCGCCGCATGCGCGCATGCTCCAGAATCATCGACAAAGGCTGAGAGAGGTCAAAGACAGAGGTGCTATTGCTAACCATGGGTTTTCCACACATTGGCGGCCTTGCGACCGACGTTGCAAACGATTGGTAAAGTGACATGCCATTAGCGTGACGAGCTTGCTTCAGGCATGCCACCTGTGCACAATTGGCCCATGTTCAACGACAAAAACCTATGGAAAGGCCATCAACCGCCGCATCGGCCCTATCCTCGTCGGTTCAGGGCCACCGAATAAACACTCTTGGAGGCGGTGATGAACAGCACATGGCCATGCCGCCCTCCGAAGCAAACATTGGATACCGTTTGTGGCACCAGGATTTTGCCCAGCAAGCGTCCGTCCGGTGCAAGGCAATGCACCCCATCGCCTGCCGATGACCACAGATTGCCCTCGCTATCCACCCGCATGCCATCGGCGCAGCCGGGAACGATGGTGTGAAACACATTGCCGCCCTTAAGCGACCAATTGGCACCCACATCAAACACCCGGATATGGCGCGGATCATCGGTGAACATCCGCCCTGTATCAGCCACATAGAGCCGCTTCTCATCCGGGCTGAAGGCCAGACCATTGGGGCAATTGAAATCGGTCAGCACCGCCTTGATCTCCCCGTTTGGGTCCACCCGGTACACATTGCAGGGCAATTCCTGCTCGGATTTCTGCCCCTCATAATCCATCGAAATGCCATAGTGCGGATCGGAGAACCAGATGGCACCGTCGGACGCGACAATCACATCATTGGGGGAGTTCAGCCGCTTGCCCTGATAATGATCGGCAATCACCGTGATCGCGCCGTTATATTCGGTTCGTGTCACACGCCGCCCGCCATGTTCGCAGGACACCAGCCGACCTTGCCGATCGCGCGTGTTGCCATTGGAGAAGTTGGACGGTGCACGAAACACGCTTGTGCCGACACCCGGTATCCAGCGATACATCTTGTCATTGGGGATGTCGGAAAAAATCAGGCAATTGAGATCGCCAAACCACACCGGCCCTTCCACCCAGTCAAAACCGGAGGCAATTTCCTTGAGGGGCGCATTGCCCAGCACATAGGTGGAAAACACCGGATCCACGACCTCGAAGAATGTCATCTTGATTTCTCCTCCCGCTTTCATCAAGTATGGTAACGATAACATATTCAATTGGTGCAGCAAGTAAAGCGGGGAGAGAAGCGCCCATGGCAAAGATCACATTTCTCGGAACAGGCCTGATGGGCGCGCCGATGGCACGGCATTTGACCAAAAATCATGCGGTCACGGTGTGGAATCGCTCAGTCGAAAAAGCGCAAGCGCTGGCGGATGTGGCCAAGGTGGCCAGCGATCCGAAGGAGGCAGCGCAAGGGGCGGACATCGTCATTTCCATGCTGATTGATGGCCCGGCATCCCGCGCCATTTTAAAAGATCAAGGGGTGATTGAAGCAGCAACCTCTGGCGCGTTGATCATCAACATGGCCTCGGTTGAGCCAGAGTGTGATCGTGATCTGGCGCTTTATGCCCAAAGCCTTGGCAAGCGCTTTGTTGATGCACCCGTCTCCGGCGGTGTTAAAGGGGCAGTTGAGCAGACACTCTCGATCTTTGTGGGCGGAACAACGAAGGATTTTGAAGCGGCAAAGCCAATTCTATCGGTGCTTGGTCGCCCGACGCATATGGGGCCAATCGGCACCGGGCAAACCGCCAAACTGGCCAATCAGCTCATTGTTGCCATCACCATCGGCGCCGTCG
>CAJYRE010000182.1 GCA_913776675.1 Rhizobiaceae bacterium | reverse complement strand
TATCGCTGGAGATGCGGCGAGGGCGTCTTGTGTTGACATCGACACAGCACCAGCAGCTCTGCACTTCTGTGGCGACATCGCCATTGCGTTTGAATATGGTGGTGAAGGCTGCTCTTGATCCGCGTGTGCCTGTGGCCGATACCCATGCTTCCACCTTATCATTGAGAAACAAGGGCATGTGATAGGTTATCTCATGTTTGAGGGCCACCCAAAGCAATTGGGCCCGTGCTTTTATCGGAGAGGCTTGCTGCCAATAGGCGACAACGGATTCCTGAACCCACTGCAGATAGACCGCATTGTTGACGTGACCCATCGCATCGATCTGATTTTCTGAGATCGTGATGACATGGCGAAAGATTGGTGTCGATCTGTTGCTCATGAATTCAAAGTAGGTCTCCTGATACGGCATTTCAATGCTGCCTTTTGTTATGTGTGGAGACAACCAAAAATCGTGAATCTCATGAATGAAAAATTAAAAGTTGACATTCTGAGAAAATGATCGTAATTATTCATTATCGATATTTTCTTGTTGAGCTTTTGGTTACTGCGTGATGTGCTTCACGCCTTGAACGAACCCTCCCTCTAAAACAATCGTTATCATAACCCGCAATGCATTCGCATTGTGGTGGCTTCTTTTGCTATGAAAGGGTTCATCATGACCACTGGCACCGTAAAATGGTTTAATTCCACCAAGGGCTTCGGCTTCATTCAGCCTGACAACGGCGGCGCTGACGCTTTTGTTCACATTTCAGCCGTTGAACGCGCTGGTATGCGCGAAATTGTTGAAGGTCAGAAGCTGAGCTACGATCTTGAGCGCGACAACAAGTCGGGTAAAATGTCGGCTTGCAACCTTCAGGCTGCTTAAATTGGTCTTTGCTTTCGTGTGACCACGGATGTACTGGCACTTGTCGAAAGCGCGGCCCAAGTGAGGTCAGGCAAACCGCCTGGCCTTTTTTTATTGGGCTTAATAAAGCTCAGCATCCACTGCATAATTTCCTCCTTAAATCGGAATCGATTTAAGGAGGAAATTATGCAGTGGATTAAAAGTGTTACAGCGCCGTGCGCCATATTTGGGCACGGCGCTATAATGAAAGCCCTGATTTTCATAGGGTGCTTTCATCTGGCCAGATTATTCGAAAACTATTTTGTCTATCAGGCCAAGCAAGACCAAAACCGTTTTCGAGAGCAAGTGCTTTATCCTCAGCTCTGGTGATTTCTGTTTCCACTACTATAAGCTGCTTGTGCCTCCAGCGTTGTTGTTGCCGGTAATCCAGGAGTTGGCCAATGGCTGTACGGATTGCATATCGGAGAGTTGAGGGTTCAGTCGGTTTGACTTCAACCATCACCTGATTTCCTTGTTGATCGACATATCTCATGTCGTCACGGTAGGTTTCAAGAAATTCAACTTTCGGAATGGTCTTTTTTAGAAATTTTTTGAACTGCTTTTCTAATGTGCTATGCTTTGGATTAATCTGCATCTCATACTCTTTGATATATTTTTTATATGCGTCCGATGCAGCTTGCCCAGCCCGCTTTCCGTTATGCGTTATGTGATTATCGACAGGGGGATAGGTAATGAGAGATTTTTTTCCATGAATTATGTCGCGGATCGAATTCACGAAAATCTTTGCATCCGCGCTTTCTGTGTCACCAGCAAACCACCAGCTTGCTTGACCGCTCCATCCTTTGCCCCGTTGCAAACAGAGGTTTTTGCGTTCAGGAATCGGAACTAAATGCACGTTCTCGGCATGCGCCCGTACTCGGAAGCTATTTATCTGATCATATTGATGCTGATCAGAAGGATAGTCACCATCGAACTTCTGTCTTTGACGATAAACGCGAGCGTTTTTGTACCATCCAACAACGCATCGTCGATCACTGCCCTCGAAAGGGGCGGTCCATATCACATCGACACCATCGATAAAGTCCGCGGACTTTGAAGCTCCCAAACGTTCTATTTTGACCTCACGATCAGAGCCGTTTTTAATAGTTTCAAAATGTCCATATACATAGTTGTCATCTGCAATAACGAAGTTCAACTCTTCTCCGGCTTTCCCCTCTGATACGACATAACCACCCCCACCTTTCGGAGGGTCGTTTTTGTTGCGCCCAGCGTATTCTTCCATCCAAGCAATATTACAAAAAAGAATTGGCATAACTATATCCTACGCATCTCAACCTGAGGGCGCAAATACATAAAATTCATAAAAAGATTGCAAATAAAAAAACGCTGGCAGCTAAACTGCCAGCGAATGTCTTATTCAATGTTTTTCAGATAGAATGTATGAGCTAGCTAAACCGGCCAGCGGCATGGGCCAGCATGGTGTAAACCTTGCCCGTGTCGGATGTGAGGTAGGATTGCGTGATGGATTTATCACGATCCGTCTTGGCAACGTCCGACAACAGCTTTTCAAAATCAGCGATATAACGATCAACGGCCGTGCGGAATTCCGGTTCGCGGTCGTATTTGCGCTGGATTTCATCAAAGGTCTGCTGACCCTTCAGCGTATAGAGCCGGCGCGTGAACACGTCACGCTCGCCGCGCTGATAACGCCGCCATAGGTCAACGGAGGCGTCATGATCAATGGCGCGGGCAATGTCGACCGAGAGCGAGTTGAGCGATTCCACCATATGGCGCGGGTTGCGGCCATCGTTGCTGCGTGGCGCTTCCGATGCCGGGCGGGCGCGGGCGGTTGCGCTATTGCTTTGCTCCTCAAGCGAGGCACCGCGCAGCAGGTCGCTGATCCAGCCGCCAGACTGCTCACCATTGCTGGCTGGTGCCGGAGCCTGATCCATCGGCAGGCTGCCACGCAAGCCAAGCGGAGCAGCAGGGGCTGGCTGTGCTGCTGTTGCGGGCGCAGGGCGCTGTTGCGGAGCGGCAGCGGCTGGGCGTGGGGCTTGTGCCGCCGTTTTAGGGGCGGCCTGGCGTGGGGCAGGCTGGGCAATTTCCATCTGCTGGGCACTGCGGCCAACCAGTTGGGAAATGTCCTGCAGGGCCTTGATCTGTTCGGCCACGGCGCGGCGCATGGCGCTGGCGCTTTCCTTGGCTTCTTCTGGCAGGTCAAATGCACCACGCTTCAGCTCGTTGCGTGTCAGGTCCAGCTCATTGCGTATTTCCTGCGCAGAGCGCCGGATTTCGTTGGTGGCACCCGAGAAGCGGTTCAGGGCTTCTTCAACAGATTCCCGAACCGAATCACGCATATGCTTTGCGGTTCCATCCGATTTCTGGCCTGCTTCGGTCAGGATACGGTCCACGTCGCTCAGCGAGGATGACAGGCCATCGCGCAGACGGTTTGCCAGTTCGGTGGAGCGTTTTTCGGCCACACCCAGCGTTTGTTCAATCGAGCGCGTGGCCTCATTGCCAGCAGAGAGCAAGGCATCGCGCATCGAGCTGGCAGTGGAAATCGCCTTTTGTTCGGTTTGGCCGAGGATCTCACCAATATCGGCAAAAGAGGTCTCAATGCCTTGGCGCAGATTGCCTGCAACCTGATTGGATCTTTGTTCCACTTCGTCAAAGGCTCCGCCAACCATGCCCGCCAGTGCGCGCATGGTGCCTTCGATTTCTTCCGAGCGCTTGACAATGCCGATCGACAAATCGCGCAAGGCTTGCTGGCGTTCTTCCAGTGTGCCTGCCAGATTGGACTGGGCAGCCGCCAGAAGATCGGACGCCTGTCCCAGAACCTTGGCGTGGTCGCCGAAGCGGCCAACAATGCCGGTGACTTGCGACAATGCCTGCTCGGAGGCATTGGTGAGGCGCTCCAGATTGCTTTCCAGAAGCCGTCCAGAGGTGGCCATCACATCGGCCGCCTTGTTGGTGGTGGCTTCGAGACGATCGGTTGTTGCACTGAATTGGCGGTCTGCCTGTGCTATCGACTCGGATGCCTGCGATACCACAGCGTGCAGGCTCTGGTTTGTTTCCGTCAGGCGGTTGATCATATGACCAGCCGTGTTGGAGAGCGTTTCTTCCGTCGCGCTCATTTGCTGGGCTGCCTTGGCAG
>CAJYRE010000181.1 GCA_913776675.1 Rhizobiaceae bacterium | reverse complement strand
CTCGACGTACCTTTTCCATGAAAGCGGCACGGCTCTGCTCGGTGCAATTGTTCATGTCGTAATGGGCCATGAATTTCACGGGAGCGCCAATCTTGATCTGGGCACGGATGACACGTTTGATGGTCTTTTTCGGTGGGTCTCCGGCCAGAAACGCCCGCCATGGGGTTGCCCCATAGGTCAGCACCGCGGCCATTTTGCGGATATGGCGCAGTGTTGGCGTCAGCTTACCATCCTCCAGATCAAAGCTTACGCCCATCAGCCACACCCGGTCGAAATAGCCTTTCAGCATGGCGGGAAAGCCGAAATTCCACACAGGTGTGACGATTACCAAACCCTCAGCCGCCTTCAAACGCTCGACATAGGGTTTTACCAGCGCGGTGTTTTCCGGATAATCATGATAAACCCGCCGGTCATGGGCCGACAGCACCGGATCAAACCCCTCATCATAGAGATTGCAGCCATCCACCTCATGGCCTGCTTTGGTCAGGCTCTCAAGGGTCTGATTGTACAGCGCCCGGCCATAGCTCTCGGCAACGGGGTGGGAATGTAAAACAAGCACGCGCATGGCAAAGCTCCAGATTTTCACCCGCGATTCAAGCAGGCTCCAAGTGAAAACATCCGCGCCGTTTGTCCCAATGCATCCCTCCGCCGCCCAAGCCGGATGAGGATGCACCATGTTTTCAACATGAACAGGCATTTGCCTGTCAGGAGTACCTTCGGAAACGATATATTGTGGCGGTAATTCCTATGTCCTTTCAAAAGCTTGCAGGCCGGGGAAGAGATAGTTCTTGCCCGCTTTGAAATCGAAATCGGGATTGTCCCAGGCAATCATTTTGCCGGGGTTGAGAAGACCTTGTGGATCGGTTTCCTTTTTGAAAGCCAATTGGGTTTCATCCGTCTGTTTCATGCCGCCTTCTTCCAGCGTGTAGCGGTGTGGATTGAAAATCGGGCAGCCATTTTCCTCGTGAATGCGGATGATCTCTTCCAGCCGCTCCTTGGTCGTATAGCGCACCAGCGGCAGGCCGGAGCATTGGATTTGGCCATCAAATTTCAGAAATTCCAGATGGCCGATTACTTCGCCTTCGAAAATCTCGGTCATCTTTTCCACCTTGGCCACATGATCCGGGCCGGGATATTGCACCTGCAAATAGGTGATCGATGGGTCCACTTTCAGCGCCCGCAAGGTGGTGTGGTTCCACGCCAGCTCATAGGCGTGCGGGATGCCCTTCATGCTCTCAACAGTGTCGGAGCGGAAGCGCACATCACCTTTCATTTTCTCGGCATAGGCCAAGAAGGGCCCCATGGAATGGGGTGCCACCATCAGCACCACAACCGATTGGCCTTCCTTCAGCCAAGGCTTGTGACGGGTGAAATACTCATAGGGAATAGGCGCGGCAATCGGGGCCACTTCTTTCAACAGAATACCATTGCGATGGGTTAGCCCATCGGCAAAACGCACGGCCTCCATAAATGTGTCGTAGACGACAATCACATCCACCCAGTCGTAAGCGGGGGCCAGCGGCATTTCCACTTCAGTGATAATGCCATTGGTGCCATAGGCATGGCTGACCTTTTGCAGATCCCAGGCCGAAAGCTCCAGCACGCGCGGCTCGGCCTCCATGGTCACCACGCGAAGGCGCAGGATATTGCCCAGATCGCGCAAGCCACCCCAGGTGATCGAGCCAACCCCGCCGGAGCCTCCGGCAATAAACCCGCCAATCGACGCCGTTTGGGCAGTGGACGGATGAAACCGCACTTCCTGCCCGGAATGGGTTTTGGTCTGGCGATCCAGCTCGGCAATGATAATGCCCGGTTCGCAAATCACCCGGCCGGGGTGGATTTCCTTGACCTTGTTCATGTTGATCAGGTTCAGCACAATGCCGCCCGACAGCGGCATGGCCTGACCATAATTGCCGGTGCCGCCACCGCGAGGGGTTACCGGCACACCATGGGCGTAGGCCACTTTCAGGGTGCGGATCACCTCTTCTTCATTGGCAGGCGACACCACCAGATCAGCGGTGACATGATCCAGCTCGGCTTTGAGAATGGGCGAATACCAATAGAAATCCCGGCTCTTCTGCTTGACCAGTGCCGGGTGATCCTCAACGGCAATGCCTTCGAGATCCTGTTTGATTTTTGCATAATCCGGCATGGTTTCAGCTTTCCATCAGTTCGTCGAGTTCACGGTAATCGGGAAGGGTGGCGTCAATGGCTTTGCCTGCGCGCATCACAATTCGGTTGCTTTGCGGGCGCGAGAGAAATTCGCTCCAGTTTCGGGCAGAAAACAGCACGAGATTGGCCTCAGTGCCTGTGGCAATGCGGCCATGGTCCGCGCGCTTGAGAATATCGGCAGGGGTGCGGGTGACAATCCGGGCGGTGGTGTCCAGCGGGTGGTCGAGATGGATGATCCGCACCGCTTCGCGCAGCACTTCCACGCAATCGAGATCGCCATAGGCATAGAAGGGGTCGCGGGTGTTGTCGGAGGAGACTGCGGTTTGCACACCTGCAGCCGTCAGCTCATGAAACAGCGTGACGCCGCGCTGGCGTGGTGTGCGGCCAGCATGGCGGTCCTGCAAATACATGTTGCACATTGGCAGCGACACCACGGCGAGACCCGCTTCCGCCACCTTATCAATGGTGGCCTTTGCCACATCATCGCTCTGCTGGGTCAGTGAGCAGCAATGGCCAACCACAACGGAACCATCAAAGCTATGCCGCAATTTGGCCTCGGCAATGGCTTTGAGCGTGAGCACCGACGCATCCTGTGTTTCATCCACATGCAGGTCAATATCCAAGCCATTGTCGCTTGCTGCCCGAAACAGCAGGTCCAGCCGCGCAACGAGATCGGGCACCATTTGCGTGACGCCGCCGAGAATGCCTTTGTGCGCAACCACGACCTCAATCAGGTCTTTGAAAAAGGCTGGATTGGTGATCTCGTCAAAGGGGAAGAGGGCGGCTGCCTGAAGATCAACCTTGCCCTTCCACGCCTCGCGTACCTCAGAGAACACCTCATAGGAAATCCGGTGTTGTGGGGCCAAGCTGTCCAGATGCGTGCGGATCAGGCTGGTGCCATGGGCATAGGCGCATTTCAGCGAAAACGCCATGCGCGTGCGAACATCTTCAGCCGTCCAATGGGCCTCGCGGTCTTCTTTCACCGCACTCAAGGCCCCCATGAAATCGCCTGTTGCATTGGGCTTGCGTGGCCAGATATGGCCCTTGTCGAGATGGGTGTGCATATCGACAAAGGTGGGGAAGATCATGCCCTTGCCCATATCGGCAGAGGGCAGATCAGCAGGGGCGGTACCGGGGGACAAAATGGCCTCGACCTTGCCAGCCGCAATCACCAGATCGGCGTGGACCAGACCTTCCTGTGAAGGGGCGGCAAAACCATCCACCGTGACAGCGGGCAGGGTGGCATTTTTCAGCACAAAACGCGGCGCATCGGGCAGGGTGACAAAGGCTTGGCGCATCAGTTTTCTCGCTTGATACTGCTCTCATGCCAGCGGTGCAGCGTGAGCCAGGAGATGAAAGAGGTTATCGCAAAAATCACCACGCCGAGGCAGGAGAGCAAAATGAGCGCGGCAAACAGC
>CAJYRE010000180.1 GCA_913776675.1 Rhizobiaceae bacterium | reverse complement strand
GCATCAAATTCAAGCCACTGTTTCCGTCCGGCCTGCTTCGCCTCTGCAAGAGCGACACTGGCAGACGTAAAAAGGTCATCAGCATTCTGTGCATCTTCAGGATAAAAGGCAATCCCGGCACTCAAGGTAGGAACAATCACCTTGCCATGGATCATAATGGGCGCAATGTCGCCCTCCACCAAGGTTTGCGCCAGCGCTTTGGTCTGCTCACGCACATCGCCATTGGTCAGCAAAACAGCAAATTCATCTCCGCTGATACGCGCCAAAATCGCATTCGGCCCAACAATTGTTTTCAGATATTGTCCGAGAGTGGACAGAAACTCGTCACCACCACGATGACCAAAAGCATCGTTGATGCGCTTGAACCGATCAACATCCAGAAGAACAAGGGCAACCTTACGATTGGAAACCGCAGCCGCAGCCAGTGCCCCAGCAATATTGCCATTAAAATAGGTACGATTGAACAATCCGGTTATGGGATCGCAATTGGCGATAGCCTCAAGCCGGAGATTGGTCTGGCGAATATCTTCGTTGGCGGTAATCAGCTTTCGGGTGGCGAACTCACTGGTGAGTTTGGCAATTTCACCTTCCACAAACTTCTGCTCGGCCTTGATCATCAGATACAGCAAAAATAAAGCCAGAATAATCAGATCAAATGTCAGCGCTATCGCCAAAACGCCACCCTGCTGCACAAAATTGCAGACACAGGCAATCAGGATGGGAATGGAAAAACTAAACGCGATCTGGCTGGTGAATGGCTGCCGCAACAGAGATGTTGCGGTCAGCCCAAGAAGTATCAACATGACGGGGGCATCCTGCCCCAGCAGGTTCATTCCGAACAGAATGGGCAAAAGCCCCCAGACCAGCCCCTGAAGGAAGGCGACAGCCGACATGTTTCCAAGAACCTTGCCTGGATCGTCCGTCGCGCGCTGTTTTTTTTCGAGAATATACGCAAGCCCAAACCGCAAAAGGGTGACAATGCCCAGTGTCAACAACCAGAGCTGCAATCGGCTGCTATTGCCATGAATAGGCAACATGATGACGCAGGCCGTTGTGGCCGCGATAACATTGGCAAATAGAATTGTTTTGGAATATCCAAGCGTAAACTTGGCTTGTGCCTGACGCACCGCCCTGGAAAATGTGTCTTTTTGATTTGACGGTGCGGAGAGCAAAACAATCTCGTTCGTAAATAAAAATCCGTTTTAACCTATCGAGCCAAATTTAAGGGACTGTTACACTGCCTTCCTAACATGATCTCAACTCAATATTTAAACTTTTATTTTTTTAACGTATACGTTGTTGAAGCGCCAGATGGTTGAGGGAAATTTCAACAGCTTTTGCGAGATATGTACACATTAAGGCAAAAACTTCCCGGACAATCCGGGAAGTTTTTGTGCCAATTCAAGACTTATTGTGTCCAGCGCGCGTTGCGAGAGACGGAATCATTCGCGTTAAAACCCTGTCTTTCAGAACAATATGGTGGAAAAGCGCAGCAGCGGCATGCACAACGGACACAATAATAATGAACCACGCAATATTTTCATGCAGCTCACCCAGTTGATGGCGGTAATCCTGTGAAATATTGAGCAGAGGTGGCACTGAAAACAGATTGAAAAAATCGACAGAGCGTCCTTGCGACCAGCGCCATAAAAAACCCAGCGCAATCTGTGCGACAAGGCCGAGATAGAGCGCATAGTGGGCACCCTTGGCGGCCAGTCCCATCAGACCTTTTTCTGCTGCAGGAATGGATTGACGGCTCATCAAACGCCAGACGATACGACAGAGAAAGACAGCCGTCAGCAAGATACCAGCGGCAAAATGCACAAGTTTCAAGTTATTGCGAAACGCGCCGCCACGCTCACCAAAATCCCATATTTCTGCGGATGCAAACAGAACCAGCACCAGCAGCGCTGTTGCCCAGTGCAGCAAAATCATACCGCGATTATAGCGCTCCGGGGACTGGTCGATTGTGTGGGTCACATTTACTGACGTCATCGTTGGGCTCCGTTCCCAAAATATCCAAGTTGCGTTCCAATTGTCACACCCGCCGGGAGGCGCGGGCGGACGTTGGTGTGCTGCAGGGGGTATGAAGCCTTTCATACTTACGCCAGCCTGAAGCAGAACCGAGACCATTTTCTTTTATTTTTCGCAGGTTCGCCGTGCTTTGCCGCTCTGCGCACCACAAAAGATGAACACCAAACAATGCTTTGATTTTCATTCTTTATTTCGCACAGAACATGTCATTTTCTGGTGTATTCGCTCTGTAAACCTTACGAAAAAGTTAGATTGGCGGCCACGGTTTTACCGCAATAAAGGCAGTTCATGACACGCGAGCAACAAAACCATCGATATTGAAAGGAAATGGCTGTTTTATCAGCCGTTACAATGCGCTGAATAGAAAAGAGGCCTGCGTATATAGACCAACGCCTTGATAAAAATGCGTTTAACACGGAGGGTATGCTGTTGATTTCTCATTCGACATTATCCGCCATTCGCTATGGCTACGGATTAAGGCACGATGAAACCGGCGCTGAGGATGTGGATGCTCTGCTCACACAATTGAGCAATGCAACCAAACAAACGCCACTCTTTCCTCTGGAAGGAATAGAGGCACGCCGTCAGGCTGTTGCGGATTATTTTAATGTCCGCAAAGTTATTGATCAGCAAAGAAAAGAAGGAAAAGCTGATGGCGAGGTGAACAACGCACTGAACAAGGATGTGGCTGAACGCTTCAATGCTGATGTCTCAGCGCGTATTGCACAAGCCACCCTGTCTCCTTTTGGCTTTCATGAGCGGCTGGCAACATTCTGGCTCAATCATTTCACGGTCAGCGCCGACAAGAATATTGAAAGCAAATTGCTGGTGCCTCTGTTTGAGGCAGAGGTTATTCGACCCCATCTTGGAGGACATTTTGCAACGCTGCTGAAGGAAGTGTCGCTGCATCCAGCCATGGTGGTGTTTCTGGATCAGGCGGAATCCATTGGGCCAAACTCGAAAGTGGGTTTAAAGCGCAAGAATGGCGGCTCCAACGAAAATTTTGCCCGTGAGGTAATGGAGTTGCACACTCTGGGTGTCGGCACTGGCTATACCCAGAATGATGTGCGCCAGCTCTCGCTGTTGCTCACCGGCATTACATTTGATCGTCTGGCGGTTGCCGCAGGCTATGATGCCAACCGTGCGGAACCGGGCAATTTCACCGTGTTGGGCAAAACCTATAGCCGTAGTCCTGAACCTTTCCTGAATGCCATTGCTGCTCTTGAGGATTTGGCCAGAGATGAGCGCACGATGCGTCACATCAGCCGTCAGCTCTATGCGCATTTCATCAGCGAAAAGCTTGATGACAAGGTGGTGGAGAACATGGTTGCCGCCTGGAAACAGGGGGGGGGCTATTTGCCGGATGTGTATCGCGCCATGTTGCAAAGCAGCGACGCCTGGAGCGAGCCGGGGCAGAAATTCAAGCTGCCGTTTGACTATGTAGTATCAACACTGCGGGCGGCAGGTGCAACAAAAGACATGATCATGGGGGATGATGCCAAGCCGCGCGGACCGATTGTCATGCCTGTGCTTGCCAACAAGGTGGCCGACGCAAATGCCATGGCTGCACCTGTCATGAATGCCAACGCCATGATGGACGCCAAACAAACCAATGCCCCGAAAATGGCACCGGACATGGGTGCCGCAGCAAAGCCGCCGCAAGCCCCCAGGCAACCGCTTGGTCGTCAGGCCGCCGGTGTGATTGCCACCCTTGGTCAACCCGTTTGGCGACCAAGCGATGCGGCAGGCTTTTCCGATAAATCCGACCATTGGTTCAGTGCCAGCCAGCTTAGCCAGCGTATTCAATGGACACGACGGCTGGTCAATCAGATGGACACAGCCAGCGCCGATCCCCGCCAGTTCGTGAAGCTTGCTTTGGCGGATTATGCCCGCGAAGACACAATTCACGTTGTGTCTCAGGCTCCAAATCGCAAATCAGGGCTGGTGATGGCCATGGTTTCCCCCGAATTCAACCGACGCTGAAGAGGATTGCATGATGGAAATGTCAGGTACTCTTTCCCGGCGGGGCTTTTTGACCGCCGCCTGCTGTGCGGCGGCCGCACCCGTGTTTACGCCTCTGGCCTTTGCCGAAATGCCCGGCGATAACCGCTACATTGCCATTATCCTGCGCGGTGCCATGGATGGTCTCGACCTGGTCCAGCCCTACGGTGATCCGGCCCTGAAACTGGCCAGACCTGATCTAGCCCTGACAGCCGATAAAGGCTTGATCGATCTGGATGGTTTCTTCGGGCTCAACCCGGTTGCAGCCCCGTTGATGCCTCTTTGGAAAGCCGGTGAGCTTGGTTTTGTCCATGCCGTCTCAACACCCTATCGCAACCAACGGAGCCATTTCGATGGACAGGATATTCTGGAAGCGGGCGGCATGGGGCTGGCCTCCAAGGATAGCGGCTGGCTGAACCGTGCGCTGTCGCTGACCAACACGCCCGTGCAGGCAATCGATATTTCCAGCGGGCGGGAGATCATTCTGTCCGGGTCAAATCCCGCCGATGTCTGGTCACCACGGGCCGATCTGGGCATGGGTGGAGATGAGCTGGGCTTTCTGGTGCGCCTGTATCAGAGCGATCCACAGTTCGCCGCAACCTTCAAAGAGGCGGTCGGCATCGATACCTATACCGGCTTGCTCTACAAACAGCAGAAGCGTGGCGATGGTGCCAAGGATATGGCGCGCATGGCGGCATCCTTGCTGAAGGAGCGGTATCGAATCGCCAGCTTCTCCATCACCGGCTGGGATACGCATGTGCAGCAGCAAGCCAATTTTGCCACTGCCGCACGCAATCTCACCGATGCCATTTTGATGCTGCGTGATG
>CAJYRE010000179.1 GCA_913776675.1 Rhizobiaceae bacterium | reverse complement strand
ACGCCGATGTCAGCCACACATACCGGTGCCGCCCCACCAGACGCAACGCCATGGCATTCATAACCCCGTGTGAATTGTAAACGAAAGCTCTGGGCGTTTCTTTCAGGCCAACGGCTTTTGCGCCATCCACCACCATCTGATGGAGTTCAGGACACTGCTGCGGGCCAATCATCACAAAATGGCCGAACATATAGGCGCGAAGAAAAGCTCTGGCGATAAAGGACATAAATTTAAAAAGCAGAATATAAAGGAGAACAACGGCCAGAACTTCTATTTCTCCCATCTGAACCACATAAACAATACCAGCAGCAACGCCCAGCCAAACCGCAATTCCGACCAGCAATGTCAGCGATCCATAAAACTTTTCTTTTGAGTGTCTCACCCCGGATATAGAAAAATTCATATTTACCCCCTCATGGTGTGGAAAAATTCTTTACACCGAGGAATTAGGGCGAGGACCAACGAAAACAATTGTCCGCTGGCACAAAAATCGTGGCGGAAACAAAAGCTGGAAACCTTATGTTCCGCAACGCTGCATTACCGCTTCAAACTGCCCAAAATGCCGCGCACCAAGGCCTTGCCAATCTGGCTTGCCACCTGACTGGCCAGTGAGCGGGCTGCACTTTTCATGGCGGCCTCCATCACCGTTTCCCGCTGGCGGCCCGTGGGCGCGCGTGGGCTGGATGGGGCCTTATCGCGGTTTTGGCCGATGTCCGGCAGGGTCCAGCCGCTGGCCGCAGTTTTTTCATCGTCTGCTGCGGTTTTGTCTGGCATGTCCGAGGCATGCAGACGAGCCGCCCGCTCGCTCAAAATCTCGAAAGCCGATTGGCGGTCAATCGACTGATCATAGAGCCCGGCCACAGCACTCAGCGCCATAACCTCGGCCCGCTCCGTCTCCTCCACAGGGCCAATGCGCCCCGATGGCGGGCGGATCAGCGTGCGCTGCACCATGCTCGGCACACCCTTGTCTTCCAGGGTGGAAATCAGCGCCTCGCCGGTGCCCAGCGCCATGATGGCCTCCTCACAGGAAAAGGCTGGATTGGCCCTGAAAGTCTCCGCTGCCGCCTTCACCGCCTTCTGCTCACGCGGGGTATAGGCCCGCAGCGCGTGCTGCACCCGATTGCCCAATTGCGCCAGAATGGTTTCCGGCACATCCAGCGGATTCTGCGTGACAAAATAAACCCCGACGCCCTTGGAGCGGATCAGCCGCACCACCTGCTCCACCCGCTCAATCAGCACTTTGGGCGCATCCTTGAACAGCAGATGTGCTTCATCAAAAAAGAACACCAGCTTGGGTTTGTCCAGATCACCGACTTCTGGCAATTCCTCAAACAATTCGGACAGCAACCAGAGCAGGAACGTTGCATAGAGCCTTGGCGTCATCATCAATCGATCCGCTGCCAGAACCGAGATCATGCCGCGCCCATCCGGGGCCAGCCGCATCAGATCCCGAATATCCAGCGCAGGCTCACCAAAGAAATGGGTCGCCCCCTGACTTTCCAGCAGCAGCAGACCCCTTTGCAGTGAGCCCACCGAGGCCGCCGAAATCAGCCCGAACTGGCGCGACAACGTGGAAGCATTCTCAGCCATATAGGTCAGTAGCGCCTGCAGATCTTTCAAATCCAGCAGCGCCAGCCCTGCCTCATCGGCAATCTTGAAGGCAATGTTCAGCACCCCTTCCTGCGCGTCGCTGGCCTCCATCAATTGCGAGAGCAAGAGAGGCCCCATCTCGGCCATGGTGGTGCGAACCCGATGGCCCTTTTTGCCAAACAGATCCCAGAAGATCACCGGAAAATCCTGCATCTCCTAAGGGGTCAGGTTCACCTCCTGCGCCCGCTTTTGCAGAAAGTCCAGCGCCTGCCCTTGCATGGCAATGCCAGAGAGATCGCCCTTGATGTCCGCGCAAAACACCGGCACCCCGGCATTGGAAAAGCTTTCTGCCAGCACTTGCAGGGTCACGGTCTTGCCGGTGCCGGTCGCACCTGTGATCAGGCCATGGCGATTGGCATATTTCAGCGCCAGATATTCGGGCTTGTGCGCGCCACCATCCGGCTGAAAACTGGCTCCCAGAAACAGCATTCCATCTTTTTGCATCGAGTCTCATCCCCCTGAAACGCTGATCACATCATAATAGGCATTATTTTTGCAAAATTGCAAAAATACCAAGCTCCTGCCCTATGCCCATGCCCTATGATTGACCTGTCAGGATTCAGAAAAAAACCATCTGTCGCAATAATCCTGTAAAAGACACGCCTGTCGCTTGAGTCGAACGGAAAGTTTCATTACGTTCACGTCAACGTAAATATTGATCGGAGGAATGGTCCATGAGCGAACTCGTCACACGCATTGCAGATAATGTTGGCATCACCCCGGACGTGGCGGAAAAAGCCCTGGGCATGATGCTGGGCTTTTTGCAACGGGAAGCCGATGATGCGGCCGTTGCCCGCATGATTGAAGCCATGCCCGGTGCCCCGGAACTGGTGGCCCAGTACAATGGCGAAGGCAAAAAGCCCGGCCTGCTCAGCGGATTGATGAGTGCCATGGGCGGCGGCATCATGGGCCTTGGCCAGCAATTGATGGGCCTCGGTCTGGGCATGGGCGAAATCTCGGCGCTGGCCAAGGAAACCATCGCTGTTGCGCGCGAACATGCCGGTAGCGACGTTGTTGACGAGGTGGTTGCCTCCGTGCCGGGCCTCAGCCAGTTTGTTTAACCTCTGTCAGTGACACTGAAAATCGGGTTTCCGTGATTCCCTGAAACACGGAAACCGACTTATTCTTTGCGTTTCAGTGTCAAGAATGCTGCATATTCCTTTTCTACAGCCACATAGAATATAATAATTCAATTAAATATAATATTTTTAAATTCCAAAAGGGTGAAGGGCATGATTTTTTGTCATCATTGCCTCGATGTTTAGAAATTATTGATTTTCGGCCCTGTCATACCAAGCATAATGCCTCGAATATGAGGATTTCTTTTTTAATAGGTGCGAAACCTCGCATGCAACCCTAAATCAATACGGGAATTTATGCTTTTTTTAAGTTGTTTGTATGATCTTATAGGCATGTTCTCATCCGTTCAGGGAAAATGATTATGCGTTCGGTTGTTACCTTATCCGTTGTCTTATCGTTGGCGGCGACGCCTGCCTTCAGCAAGACGCTGGGCTTTGCCATTGCCAATTCGGCTGACACGTTTCAGTCTGGCTTGCTCAAAGCGGTTGAAGACGCGGGTAAAAAGGCGGGTGTAACAGTGAAGGTGGCCGATGCCAAAGCCGATCCGGCCAATCAGATGGAACAGATCAAGGCGCTGATCGCCTCCAAGCCGGATGCCCTGATTGCCGCTATCATCGACAGCGATATGGGTGCCGAGGTCAGCAAGCTGGCCACGGCTGCCAATGTTCCACTGGTGTTCGTCAACAACACCCCCGCCAATGCCGATAGCCTGCCGCCCAAGGAAACCCTTGTCGCGTCCGAGGAAGTGCAGGCCGCCACGCTGCAAGGCAAGGAAGTCTGCCGCCTGTTGAATGGCAAGGGCAAGGCTGTGATCCTCACGGGACCGCTTTATCATTCCGCCGCCCGTACGCGCACATCCGTGGTGCAGAAGATATTTTCCGAAGCCCCCTGCAACGGCATTCAGGTTGTGGAACGCCAATCTGCCGACTGGGAAACGGATCTTGCTGCCCAGCAGATGCGAGAATGGCTGAAGGCCGGTGTAACCTTCGATGCCGTGATTGCCAATAATGACTCCATGGCGCTGGGCGCGATTGAGGCCATGAAGCAAAATGGCATGGACATGAAAAAAATCGTCGTGGCTGGCATTGACGCCACCGCAGACGGCAAGAAGGCCATGATGGCTGGTGATCTTGCGGTGACGGTCTTGCAGGATGCCGATAACCTCGGCAAATCCAGCGTTGATGCCGCCCTGAAGCTCGCATCCGGTGACAGCGTGCCGCCACGCATCAATGTTGCGTTCAAGCTGGTCACACCCGCTAATGTGGACCAGTTCGTCGCCAAGACCCAATAATTCAGCCTGACCGCGGGGTTTCAACCCTTTTCTCACCCTCTTCCCGGAAATACGTGCAGCAACCCCCTGGTACCATCAAACCATGATGCCATGAAGCCGGGCACTGCGCAGCAAAGGCGGGTCTGAAGACCCGTCGCATGGAGCACATATTATGCAAGTCTGGAACAGACTGGGGATTCGCACCCAGATTTCCGCGGGCTTTCTGGCCCTGATCGCCCTGATGGGCCTTCTCGTCTATGGCGCTGTTGGTGGCATTCGCAATCTGGGAGCCGCTATTGGCGAACAGACCCAGAATACGGATACGGCCCAGCTTCTGACGACCTTGAGCCAGGATCTGTTGAACTTCCGCGTCTACGCTGCCCGCTACACCGCCAACCATGCACCGGAAGAAGCCGCAACCGTGAAAAAGTCGGCGCAGGACTTCCTGCGTGACAGCGCAAGCTTCAAGGGTGAGGGAGAAATCAAGGCGACACTTGAGCAGATGCGCGCCGATGTCAGCGCCTATGACAGCGCTTTCGACAAGGTCGTGATGCTGTGGAACCGCAAGAACAGCCTTGCCGACAAGGTGTTTGATTTCGGCCCATGGACCAACCTCGCCATTGACGACGTGTTGCGCTCGGCCTGGAGACAGAATGACATCAGGACCATGCATGATGCCCAGGCTTTGTCGGCCACCATGTCCATGAGCCTGTTCAATTCCGGCAAGTACCAGAACGGTACGGCGCAGGCCGATTACGATCAGGCCCAGATGTATCTCAGCAAGGCGCTCGAACAGCAGAAGGCACTGGCCGAACAGCTCAAGGATAACAAGCTGCAATATGGTCGCGTCATCGCTGCTGGCCGCCTCATGGCCAATTACAGCGCCCGTCTGGCGGATTTGCAGGCCACCGTGAAGGAGAACCGCGAACTGGTCGATAGCCAGATCGGCGTTTACGGCCCGCGCATTGCCAAGCAGTTCGATACATTGCACAGGATCGTCAATGAGCGGCTGGATGCGCAGAGCAGCCAGGCCATGGCCGATGCCAGCAGCACCACCACCACCACACTCTTCTTCAGCGTTGTGGTCATCGCGCTGGGTCTTGGCCTTGCTTTTGTGATCGGTCTGCTTATTTCACGTGCGGTCACCCGCATGGCGGGCACCATGAATGCGCTGGCGCGCGGCAATAACGACATTGCCATCGAAGGCACGGATTATAACAACGAGCTGGGTGCCATGGCGCGCTCGCTCGTGGTCTTTCAGGAAACCGGCCGCGGCAAAATCGCAGCCGAGCTGGCTGCCGAGCGCGCCCGTCTGACCGCCGAACAGGAGCGCCTCAATCAGGACCGTGAAAAGGCCGAGGAAGCCCAGCGCATGGCCCATGCGTTTGAGCAGATTTCCATTGGTCTTGATGCCCTCTCGCATGGTGATCTGACCGTTCGCATCGGTGCCGTTGACGCCCGTTACGCAGAAATCCGTGATCAGTTTAACAATTCCGTGGCTGCTCTCGAAGATGCGGTGGGTTCCGTTGTCACGGCGGTTGGCACCATTCGGTCGGGCCTGAGCGAAATCTCGGCGGCCTCCAACGATCTGGCCCGCCGCACCGAACAGCAGGCCGCATCATTGGAAGAAACCATTGCGGCGCTTGGCGATGTCTCACGCGGCGTTAATGGCACGGCCGAAGGTGCTGGCCGCGCCCAGCATGCAGTGGCTGCTGCCCGCGACAATGCCGCCAAGGGTGGTGATATTGTTGCCAAGGCCGTTGAAGCCATGACGGCCATTCAGGGATCGTCGGAAAAGATTGGCAATATCATTGGCGTGATTGATGAAATCGCCTTCCAGACCAACCTTCTCGCCTTGAATGCAGGCGTGGAAGCCGCACGTGCTGGCGAAGCTGGCAAGGGCTTTGCAGTTGTTGCGCAGGAAGTGCGGGAACTGGCCCAGCGTTCGGCCAATGCCGCCAAGGAAATCAAGGCGCTGGTCTCCAATTCCAGCGCACAGGTGGAAACCGGCGTGGGTCTGGTCACGGCGTCTGGTACATCGCTGAAGGAAATTGTCGATCAGGTTGTGGCGATGAGCACCACCATTACCGACATTGCCAATGCGGCCCGCGAACAGGCGACCTCCTTGCGCGAAGTGACGGCGGCTGGCGACCAGATGGACAAGGTGACCCAGCAGAATGCGGCCATGGTGGAAGAAACCACCGCCGCCGCCCAGAGCCTGACGCAGGAAACCGAAAATCTGGCCCATATGGTCGGACGCTTCCGCACCAGTGCCGGAAACTTTGGCCAACAACAGCGCTATGCGCGCGCATCGTAAAAGCCAACATAACCGCTGAACACCAAAAGGCCGGGATCGCTCCCGGCCTTTTGCATTTGCTGAAATTGAATCAAGCCAGCTTGGCCGACACTTCAGTGGATGTGCGCATGGCGTGGCTGTAAGGGCAAACGATGTGGGCAGCAGCCACCAGCTTTTCGCCCACTTCGCGCTCAACGCCGGGCAGATCAACGCTGATCGACACTTCGATGCCGAAGCCGGTGCCATCTTCGCGCGGGCCAATGCCAACCGTTGCCGTTACCTTGGCATCTTCTGGCACCTTCACCTTCTGCTGAGCAGCAACATATTTCAGCGCGCCCAGAAAGCAGGCGGAATAGCCAGCGGCAAACAATTGCTCAGGGTTGGTGCCGGTGGCACCATTGCCGCCCAATTCCTTCGGCGTGGTCAGGGTGACATCCAGAACGCCATTTTCG
>CAJYRE010000178.1 GCA_913776675.1 Rhizobiaceae bacterium | reverse complement strand
TGAGCATTGTCGAAAATCTCGATTTTTTCGGGCGGCTGTTCGGACAGGAAAGCCGCCAACGCGCAAACCGCATCAACGAATTGCTGCACATCACCGGGCTGGCCCCCTACCGCGACCGGCCTGCTGGCAAGCTTTCCGGCGGTATGAAGCAAAAACTGGGCATTTGTGCATCCCTGCTGCACGATCCTGATCTGCTGATCCTGGATGAGCCAACAACCGGCATTGACCCCCTCTCGCGCCGCCAATTCTGGCAGTTGATTGATCATATTCGAGATCAACGGCCACAAATGAGCGTGATGGTCGCAACCGCATACATGGAAGAAGCCGAGAATTTTGATTGGTTGGCGGCTCTGCATGATGGACGGTTGATGGCCACGGGCAGCCCTGAAGAGATCCGCAAGCGGGCAGGCAAAACCACATTGGATGAAGCCTTCGGTGCGCTCATGCCCGTTGCCAGCCCTGACGCACAAAACCGCGCCTCCTTGACATTTCAGCAGCCCCCCCATGTGGTCACAGACGGCCCGCCTGCCATCGAAGCCGAAGGGCTAACACGGCGGTTCGGAGATTTTACTGCCGTCAACAATGTCAGTTTTCGCATTCAGAAGGGAGAAATCTTCGGCTTTCTCGGCTCCAATGGCAGCGGCAAAAGCACCACCATGAAAATGCTGACAGGGCTTTTGCCCGCAAGTGAGGGCGTTGCAAAGCTTTTTGGCCAACCGCTTCTGGCCGATGACATCGAGACCCGCAAGCGCATCGGCTATATGTCGCAAGCCTTCTCGCTCTACACTGAACTGAGTGTGCGCCAGAATTTGATGCTCCAGGCCCGCCTTTTTGACATGCCGCAGGCGGACATTGCCCCACGCATTGCGGATATGTTGGCGGAATATGATCTGGTGGATGTGGCAGACAAAAAGCCGGATGCCTTGCCTCTGGGCATGCGACAACGCCTGCAACTGGCAACAGCCGTGCTGCACAAGCCGGAAATCCTGATTCTGGATGAACCAACCTCTGGAGTGGACCCGATTGCCCGCGATGCTTTCTGGCGCTCCTTGCTTTTGCTCTCACGCCGAGACGGAGTGACCATCTTTTTATCAACCCACTTCATGAACGAGGCCGCCCGCTGCGACCGCATCTCCCTCATGCATCAGGGATGCGTTCTAAAGGTCGGCACACCGGATGAACTGTGTCGGGAACGCCAGAAAACCAGCCTTGAAGACACCTTCATTGATATACTGACCGAAGCGGGCATGGGGGCTGATACCAACGAGGACATCACGCAGACAGCGCCTGACAGCCATCAGACACAACCTCACCGGTGGTTTGATCCTGGCAGGCTTTGGGCCTATGCCCGCCGCGAAATGACCGAGATTCTGCGCGACCGCGCCCGGCTGATTTTTGCCCTGCTTGGACCTGCGCTTCTGCTTTTGACCTTCGGATATGGCATTTCCTTCGATGTCGAACATCTGCCCTTTGCGGTCTATGATCAGGATCGCTCCGCGCAAAGCCGCCAATTGATCGAAAACCTGCAAGGCTCTCGCTATTTTACCGAACACGCACCCATCACCTCCTCCAGAGAATTGCAAGATCGGTTGCAAAATGGCGAGTTGAGTGTTGCCATCGAAATTCCACCGGATTTCGGGCGGGATCTGTTGCGACAAACCAGACCTGACGTGTCTGTGTGGTTGGATGGGGCCATGCCATTTCGTGCCGAAACCGTCCGTGGCTATCTCTCGGGCTTGGTGAACAGCTATCTCAGCGATGCCAAAGCCAGACGAAGCGGTGTAACAACCTCCGCGGAACCGGTGCAGATTGAAAGCCGATACCGCTATAATCAATCGTTCGAGAGTGCCAATGCCATTGTGCCCAGTGTGATTGTGCTGATCCTCATTCTCATCCCGGCCATCATGACAGCCCTCGGAATCGTCAAGGAAAAGGAAACCGGTTCCATTGCCAATTTTCAGGCCAGTCCGGTCACTCGGCTTGAGTTTCTGCTCGGCAAGCAATTGCCCTATGTGGCCATTGGTCTTGTCAGCTTTGGCATCTTGCTGTGCATCACGCGCTTTGTCTTTCATGTGTCCATTAAAGGCTCAACGCCCACTCTGGTGCTGGCCTCCATGCTATATGTCTTTGCTGCCACGGGCTTAGGCCTGGTGGTGTCCAGCTTTGTGCGCAGTCAGGTGGCTGCGATTTTTGCCACCGCCATCATTGCCATGATCCCTGCCATTAATTTTTCCGGTCTTCTGGTCCCGGTCTCTTCATTGTCGGGCGGAGGACGATTGATGGGCCTGCTGTTTCCAGCCGCCTGGTATCAGCCGGTCAGTGTTGGTGTGATCACCAAAGGCCTTGGCTTTGGGGAATTGTGGACCAATCTCGTGATTCTGGCCGCCTTTGCCATTGGCTTCATTGCCATTGCCCTTTCGGCCTTGCGCAAACGGAGTGCGTGATATGAAACAAAGTCTGATGCGCATTTTCCGTCTTGGTATCAAGGAACTCTATAGCATCAAGGCTGATCCCGTGATGATCGGCCTCATCGTCTATGCCTTCACGGTTGCAATCTATACCGTTTCGACAGGTGCGAAATTCGAGGTCCAGAATGCCGCTGTGGCTGTTGTCGATGAAGACCACTCCATGCTTTCTGCCCGGCTGCGCGATGCGCTGATCAAACCCTTTTTCAAGGAAGCGGCCCTGATCAACGCTCAAGACATCGACAAGGCCATGGACAGCGGGAAATATGTCTTCGTACTCGATATTCCACCCAAATTCGAACAGGACGCCATTGCCGGGCGCAAACCTTCCCTTGAGCTGAATATTGATGCCACCGCCATGTCGCAGGCCGGCAACGGTGCAGCCTATATCCAGAATATCATTCTTCAAGAGGTCACAGAGGCCCTGCCGCAAACGGCCACAAGCTCCCCTGTCAATCTTGTGGTCAGCGCGCGCTTCAATCCAAACCTGATGTCGCTGTGGTTTACAGCGGTCATGCAGGTGATCAACAATATCACACTGTTATCAGTGATCCTGACTGGAGCGGCTCTCATTCGGGAAAGAGAACATGGCACGATCGAGCATCTGCTGGTCATGCCCGTGACACCAACCGAGATCATGCTCTCCAAAATCTGGGCGAACGGGCATGACCAGCAGATGC
>CAJYRE010000177.1 GCA_913776675.1 Rhizobiaceae bacterium | reverse complement strand
TGGAGTTCAGACGTGTGCTCTTCCGATCTTGATGAATTCGGCATTGGCAGGCGTATCAACGGATTCAAAATAGTTCCACGCGGCCAGATGGCCGACCAGCGGCTTGGTGTCGATACCCGCCAGTTCTTCTTCACCAACAGAGAAGGCCATCACGGGAATGTCTTCCGCCTTGACGCCCTGATTGCCCAGTTCCTTGTAGAACGGCACGTTGGCATCGCCGTTAACAGTGGAGATCACAGCGGTTTTCTTGCCAGCGCCACCGAATTTCTTGATGGCTGCCACTTCGGTCTGCCAATCGGAGAAGCCGAATGGGGTGTAATTCACCTTGATGTCTTCAGCCTTCACGCCCTTGGACTTGAGATAAGCTTCCAGAATCTTGTTGGTGGTGCGTGGGTAAACATAGTCCGTGCCTTCCAGCACCCAGCGCTCAACGCCTTCGTTTTTCATCAGATAATCAACGGCTGGGATAGCCTGCTGGTTTGGAGCCGCACCCGTGTAGAACACGTTGCGCTCGCTCTCTTCACCCTCAAACTGCACAGGGTAGAACAGAACCGAATCCAACTCCTTGAACACTGGCAGAACCGATTTGCGCGACACCGAAGTCCAGCAGCCGAACACAGCCGAGACCTTGTCCTTGGAAATCAGCTCACGGGCTTTTTCGGCAAACAGCGGCCAGTTGGAAGCCGGATCGACCACGACGGGTTCGAGCTTCTTGCCCAGAACGCCGCCCTTCTTGTTCTGCTCATCAATGAGCATTAACATGGCATCCTTCAGCGTCGTTTCCGAAATCGCCATGGTGCCCGACAGAGAATGCAAAATACCAACCTTGATGGTGTCATCTGCCGCAAAGGCACCGTGGAAGGCGGTGCTGGACAGCATGGCACCCAGAAGGACGCCCTGAAGCTGTGCTTTGAAATTCATCTGATTTCCCCTCATTTGAGTGTGCAACTTATGAGATCTGCGGATGTCCGCGTTGCTGAGGGGCAGTATCGGATGCGGTGCAGCAAAAACACATACGTCAATTGACGTAGATGATGGGGGGAAAGGCGCGCAGCTCCGTTATATCTCATAGAACGGGCCGCGCTTACTGCATCATTCCTTAAAGCAGCAGATTAAAAGTGTGACAGCGCCCTGCGCCCTATATGGCGCAGGGCGC
The DNA here is from genome assembly GCA_913776675.1 of Rhizobiaceae bacterium. Taxonomy (GTDB): domain Bacteria; phylum Pseudomonadota; class Alphaproteobacteria; order Rhizobiales; family Rhizobiaceae; genus Allorhizobium. The sequence goes on along the minus strand of CAJYRE010000177.1, from coordinate 6,754 downwards.
TGTCAGGTATATGTCAGGCCACATGCCGCATGGTAGTGGTGCCCTGTCCGCTGATCTGGAACCGCATGACCATTTCACGCAAGGATCGGGCTTCATCATTCAGAATCGATGAGGCTGCGGAGGTTTCCTCAACCATGGCCGCATTCTGCTGGGTCATCTGATCCATCTGGTTGACGGCAATGTTGATTTCACGCAGGCCAGACGCCTGCTCCTGCGAGGAACGGGAAATATGCTGGATCAGCCCGTTGACAGCCTGAACCTGCTCGGCAATGCGCTGGAGCGCCTCACCGGTTTGCCCCACCAACACCACACCCTGCTGGACCTGATCGCTGGATGCAGAAATCAACACTTTGATTTCCTTGGCGGCATTGGCCGAGCGCTGGGCCAGCTCACGCACTTCCTGCGCCACCACGGCAAAGCCTTTGCCGGCCTCACCGGCACGGGCTGCCTCCACACCGGCATTGAGTGCCAGAAGATTGGTCTGGAAAGCAATTTCATCAATCACGCCAATAATCTGCGTCACCTTGCCGGAGGATTCTTCAATGCCTTCCATGGCCGTCACAGCACGGCGAACCACCTGACCGGAGCGCTCAGCATCTGCACAGGTTCCATCCACCCTCTGCGCGGCATCACTGGCATTGCGGGCCGTCTCATTCAGCTTCTCGCCAATTTCGCCCAATGCGGCGGCACTTTCTTCCAGGCTTGCGGCCTGCTGCTCGGTGCGCTTAGAAAGCTGATCGGCACTGCGGCTGATTTCGCCGCTACCATCGCTGATGGTGTGGGCAGATTGCTTGAGGCGCGCAATCATCTGTTCCAGACTCTGAAGCGCCGAATTGAAGTCCTCCCGCAAAACGCCATAAGACGATGGGAAAACCTCATTGATGCGATAGGTCAAATCGCCTTCTGACAAACGCGCCAGACCACGGCCAAGCGCATCAACAATCTTGCGCTGGGTTTCCGCAGTCACCATGCGTTCCTGCTCGGTCGCAGCGCGTTCTTCTTCAGCAGCAAGCCTTTGGCGCTCGGTGGTGGCTTCCAGACTGCGGCCTTCCGCCAGCTTGTGCCGGAAACTTTCCAGCGATGTGGCAAGCGCGCCCACCTCATCACCCCGGTTCTGGCCAAACACCGGCTTGTCGTAATCGCCAGCCGACAGGCGGCCCACCTCTTCCATCAGCACACCCAGCGGCTTTTGCACAAACAGGCGCACGGCCATGAGAAGCGCAATCACGACCGCCGCCAGAATAACAATGCCGCTCATCACCAGAATCATCGTCTGCTGGTTGACCACCGCCGTCACCACGGCCACCGGCACATCCTCGACAATATACCAGCGGGTATTCAGACCGGACAGTTCAAAGGGATAAACCACACGATAGACTTCTGCGCCATCCGCCCCAATCACCCCATTGATGATCGTGGTCTTGCCATCGCTCATGGCCTGTTTTACCTGCTCCTTGCCCGGCTCGTCATAATCCTTCATCACCACATCGTCTTTGGGCGCAGTCAACCATTTGCCGGTTCCTGACAACAGATAGACACGGCCAGTGCCAAAAGGACGCTCATCTTTCAGGGATTTGGCAAGCGTTTCCAAACCGATGTCGATGCCAAGAACACCTCTGACAGAGTTTTTGACAATCACCGGCTCCGCAAGACTCATCATCATGATATTGCCGGCATTGGGTTCCCGATAGGGTTCGGTGGCGGTGGTCTTGCGGGTTTTCACCGGTATGGAAAAATAGGGCGCGTCAGCCAAAATCTCTTTGGGCAGCACCAATTCACGGCCGCTATCCGTGCGGGTCCAGTAAGGGGTGAAAATGCCCTGGATATTCGTGCCATCCACTTCGCTTTCACCCGCCGCCACCTTGCCGTCAAAGCCTTTGTCCGTTTCAGTCATCCAGGACCCAAAGACCAGATCGAATTTATCAAGCAGCGCCGTCAAGGATGATGTCACCATCGCGCGGGTGAGCGATCCCTTTTCGAGTCCCTTCTCCACATCGCCTGCCATGGAACGGGTTGCCCCGACCAACATCGTCATCTTGGCGTTAAAACCGCTGGCCGTCCCTTTGGCATCAAGCTCTGCCTGAGCAAGTGTGGCCGTAACAGCACGATCCCGAACCGCGACAACAATGAAGGTAAAGGTTGCAATGAGAATAACCGTAATGACTGCGACACTCACAGCCAGCAGCTTCATGGAAAGCGATTTCGTTAAATGAATCCTCATAGCTCCCGTCCCGTCAGATCAAATGGGCAAACAGAAAGCAATTCACCACAACGCTTTCCCCATGCTTATCAACGGGCAGCATCCCAATAAATATATAATAAGTTCCTAACCTTCTCATGAGCGCAGACCAAAATTCATGCAACATCAGCACAAAAAAGGATGAAAGCCTCAATCATCTCATCTGAAGATAGAAAAATAGATAAAACTTTGTATAAAAAAGATAGCGCATAAAAAGAGATCATTTTTATGCGCTATAATACTTTATAGTTTGACGCGGAATAGACCGCGTTCTTGCTTAAGAGGCTTGCTGGTTGCGAAGTCGTTCCGCCTCCGCGTAAAACTTCTTTTCCCATTCATTGTGGTTGTCGAGGCCTTCACGGATAAAGGGTGTGAAGATGGCAAGATTCATCAGGCACCAATTGACCAATCGCGCTGGGAATTTCATTGGCTTTACAAAGTCCACAAATAGCACCACACGGGTTTTATCGGTGTGGTTCCAGGCTTCATGCTCATAGGCATCATCAAAAATCAGCACCTTGCCCTCTTGCCAATTGCAAATCTGATCCTTGACGCGAATGGCAAGCCGGTCACTCTGCTCTGGCACAATCATGCCAAGATGCAGGCGTAGCACGCCATTATACGGGCCGCGATGGGCTGGCAGATGCTTGCCGGGCTCAAAAATCGAGAACATCACCGTGGTCAGGCCCGGAATCTTCTGCATGGCCTTCCAGGTTTCCGGGCAGGCCTTGATATTGGCTTCCGATTTCACGCCAAAGCCCAGCAGGAAGAAGGTCTTCCAGTTGTTATCGGTTGAAATGGTCTTCACATCGGTGGAAATGTCCTGAAAACTTGGCAGTTCGTTTTTGCGCAGCAAAATCTTGTCCAATTCCGCCCGAATGGCGGGATAGGCTTTTTCCACTTCCGCCGCCCAGGGAAAAGTCGCATTGTCATACACCGGCGGATTGCCCAGCTTGGCATATTTGAAGTTCAGTTTTTCAGCCCAAGCGACAATCCCCATGAAAAACCGGGTAATCCGGCTGGCCCGCTCCATCGGGGCGATGCCATCGGTGCCAAAGGTTTGTTCGGCATTCTTGGAGGCAGACGTTTGCGAAACGGACGTATTCATGGGGCGGGCTTTCTTTCCAAAAAGAGCGGTCAATCTACAGATTTGGAGAGTCCTGCGGATGTGTCAACCACCCGCGCCTGCCAAACCCGATCAAAACCACGCAAAATCAAATATCTATTCGACGTGGCCTATACATTGCGGAAAAATTGAGACAATGAGACCAGAATTTGACTCATCAACAGAATTTCACGGGCAAGCGTCAAAATCGCCACCATGCGCTTGCAAAACACGCTGGTTCCATCAACAGTAAATCACCTGTTTTCCTTGCAAGAGTGCATCACCCCGCATGGCCGCACGCCAACGCATCATTCCCGTTCGACGCCAGTATAATCGCTGGGTTGCAGACCAGACGCTGGAAGACTATGCGCTGCGTTTTACCGCCAAAAGCGCGCGGCGCTTTTCCTCCAGCCGGATTTCGCAGACGGCCATTGGGGCGATTTCCTTTCTGGCACTGGAAGCCATTGGTGGCACAATTACCCTGTCTTACGGCACCACCAATGCGTTTTTTGCCATTCTGGTGGCAGCCCTGCTCATGCTGCTGGTGGGTCTGCCGATCAGCCGATACGCCATCCGCGAAGGGGTGGATATTGACCTTCTCACCCGTGGCGCAGGCTTTGGTTATATCGGCTCGACCATCACCTCGCTGATTTATGCCAGCTTCACGTTCATGCTGTTTGCCATTGAAGCATCCATCATGACCGGGGCGCTGGATCTGGCGTTCAGCATTCCGCCGTTCATCGGCTATATCATCTCGGCTGTGGTGGTGATTCCGCTGGTGACCTACGGCATTCAGCGGATCTCGCGCTTTCAATTGCTGACCCAGCCGATCTGGATTGTCCTGAACATCGCCCCCTTCGTATTCATTGCCTTTCAGGATTGGAGCAAGTTTGATCTCTGGCAGGCTTTTGCCGGAATCAGCCATTCCAACAGCGGTGCGGATTCAAGCTCCCATTTTCATCTGGCCGATTTTGGCGCGGCCTCCGCCGTTATTCTGGCATTGATGCCGCAAATTGGCGAACAGGTGGACTTCTTGCGCTTTCTGCCGCCCAAAGGTGGGCGCAAATTGCGCCATCGGCTCGCCGTGTTTCTGGCAGGGGCTGGCTGGGTGGTGGTCGGCGTGCCGAAGCTGCTGGCCGGCTCGTTTCTGGCGGTGCTGACGCTGTCCAATGGCGTCTCTTTGCCAAATGCCGCCGATCCGGCCCATATGTATCTCACCGCCTTTGGCTATATTGCCCCCAACCACACCGTTGCCCTGTTGCTGATGGTGGCTTTCGTGGTGGTGTCGCAGCTCAAGATCAATGTGATGAATGCCTATGCTGGGTCGCTGGCATGGTCCAACTTCTTCTCGCGTCTCACCCACAGCCATCCGGGCCGGGTGGTGTGGCTGGTGTTCAATGTCGGCATCGCGCTGCTGCTGATGGAGCTTGGCATCTATCGGCTGTTGGAGGCAACGCTTGGCATTTTCTCCATCATCGCCATGGCGTGGCTGTGTACCATTTCCGCCGATCTGTTCATCAACAAACGCTTAGGGTTAGCCCCACCGGGCATCGAGTTCAAACGCGCCCATCTCTATGACATCAACCCGGTTGGCTGCGGCACGCTGGTGATTTCGGCAGGGATTGCGGTGACGGCGCATTTTGGCCTGTTCGGTCCGCTTTTAGCCTCACTCTCCACCTTTATCACGTTGATTGCCTTTGTGATTTCGCCGCTTCTGGCGTGGGGCACAAAGGGCAAATATTATCTGGCCCGCAAGCCGCGCCAGAGTTGGAAGACGTTGAGCCACATCACCTGCTCCATCTGCGAACACCCGTTTGAGCCGGAGGATATGGCGTGGTGCCCTGCCTATGCCGCACCCATCTGTTCGCTCTGTTGCTCGCTGGATAGCCGCTGCCATGATATGTGCAAGCCCAAAGCCCGGCTGAACACACAGGTCGGCACGGTCGCCCGCAAACTGCTGCCGGATACGGTGATTGATCGGCTGATGACCCGCCTTGGCCGCTATGCGCTCACCAGCGTGGGCGCGATTTCGCTGATCGGGGCCATTCTGGCGCTGATTGCCCATCAGGTGTCCGCCGCCTCGCCAGAAACCGCGCTGGTGGTCAATCGCACCATTCTGATTGTCTTCTTCGTGTTTTCCGTGATTGCCGGAATTGCCACTTGGTTTTACGTGCTGGCACACGACAGCCGCGTGGTGGCCGAAGAGGAATCTTACCGCCAGAACAGCCTGCTGCTCAAAGAAATCTCCGCCCATAAAAAAACCGATGCCGCCCTGCAAAGCGCCAAGGAAACGGCGGAAGCCGCCAACCGCGCCAAAAGCCGCTATGTGGTGGGTCTTTCCCACGAATTGCGCACCCCGCTCAACGCCGTGCTGGGCTATGCGCAATTGCTGGAGCAGGATGAGACGATTCCTGCACCCCGCCAGCCCGCCATCAAGGTCATCCGCCGCTCGGCCGATCATCTCTCCGGCCTGATTGACGGCCTGCTGGATATTTCCAAAATCGAGGCGGGGCGGCTTCAGGTGTTTTCGGCAGAGGTGAATATTCACGATTTTCTCGATCAGATTGTCGATATGATCCGCCCGCAAGCCGAGGCCAAGGGCTTAACCTTCACCCACACCCGCGCCAAAAGCCTCTCGCAATATGTGCGGGCCGATGAGCGCCGCTTGCGGCAAATTCTGGTCAATCTGCTGTCCAACGCCATCAAGTTCACCGATGAAGGCACCGTGCGCTTTGATGTGGATTACCGCAGTCAGGTGGCCAGCTTTACCATCGCCGACACCGGGCGCGGCATTGCCGAGAAAGATATTGAACGCATTTTCGAACCCTTCCAGCGCGGCGAGGCCGATAGCACCCGCCCCATGCCGGGGCTTGGCCTTGGCCTGACCATCACCAAACTGCTGACCAACACGCTGGGCGGCGAAATCACCGTGCAAAGCCAGCGCGATACCGGCACCACGTTTCGCGTGCGGCTGATGCTCTCCGCCGTGGTGCGCCCCAGCACCGCCCCGAAGGCGGAACGCAAAATCCACTCTTACGATGGCCCCCGCCGCACCCTTGTGGTGGTGGATGACAACGAGGACCACCGCGACCTGATGCGCGAGGCGCTGGCCCCCTTGGGCTTCATCATCCTCACCGCCAACAGCGGGCCGGATTGTCTGACGCTGATCGAGGGCGTGCAGCCCGATCTCTTCCTCGTTGATATTTCCATGCCGGGCATGAACGGCTGGCAATTGGTAGAAAAACTACGCGATGCGGGCCAGACGGCCCCAATTCTGATGCTCTCGGCCAATATTGGCGATGTTGCGGTGCGCGAACCCGGCTCCAGCGGCCACAACGACGCCATCCCCAAGCCGGTGGATGTGAAAATGCTGCGCGACAAGCTGGCACGGCACCTGAAGCTGACATGGC
>CAJYRE010000176.1 GCA_913776675.1 Rhizobiaceae bacterium | reverse complement strand
AGCTCCGGTGCCATGCCGTCGATGCTGGCAATCACGGCTTTTGCCAGTTCACGTCCCGCAATGCGGAAATCTTCCTGCGCGGTGATGATTTCCGGATTGATCCAGTTGAGGATCGGCACAGATTCTTTTGAAACCAGATCGAGATCGTAGCCAAGACGCTTGCCAGCCGCTTCAATGCCAGCATGAAGTGCAATAGCGGCGCTGCCTGCAGAACAGACAATGCCATCGGGGGCGTCGGGCAGACGCATCAATTCCTCGGTAGCCTTGCGGATGGTTTCCAATGAGGCGTCAATGTCAATATCAAAAGGAACTTCTGTGAGGCCGAGTGCGCGAAGGCCTGCGCGAAATCCATCGCGTGTGTGGGTGTAATAGGTCAATTTGCTCGGCGGGGCCAGCAATGCTATGCGCTTTCGGCCCCGTTGCGCCAGTTTTTCCACGGCCTGACGGGCGAAAGTTTCATTGTCAAAATCATGATAGGGGTGAATTGCGCCAGACGCCGTGCGCCCATGCGCCGCAAACGGCATGCCTCGCTCCAGCAGCAGTTTGATGCGGGCATCATCCGGTTCTGTGCGAGAAATGATCACGCCATCCGCAGAGCCGGTATCCAGAATATAGCGCACGGCCTGCATGGGGTCTTTGCTGTGGGAATGCGGTGTTACAACAATATGATAGGGGGTGTTGGACAGCACTTCGGAGACGCCAAAAACCATTTGGCTGCTGAAGCCCATGATTTCTTCATCAATGCTCAGGATCAGCGCAATTACATTGGTTTTGCCGGTTCTTAACCGCACCCCGGCCCGGTTGGGCTGATAGCCAAGCTGACGCGCCACCATATTCACGCGCTGCTTGGTTTCTGCACCAATATCAGGCGCATCTTTCAAGGCCCGCGAGACTGTGGTGATGCCAAGCCCGGTCATGAAGGCTATGGTTTTCAGGGTTGGGCGCTCTCTGGAGGACATGGACAGAGGCTGAGGTGTAGAGCTTTGTTTCAGATCATCATCCATGGAATGTCCACCCTAAAATTGCGTCTTTACACGTCTCTGGCCTCTCTTCGCAAGGAAAAGATAAAGGGCTTGAATGCGGCCTAAGAGGTGTAAACTGCAACGTTGTAGGTGGAGAGTCTAGCGATAAAATCACGGTATTTCCACATAAATACAATTTTTAGATGCTTAATATCAGTTGTGTCTTATTTTGCTTTTGCAATGCTGCACCGTGACAAAATCAACGAAACTACAGATTTTTTTGGATTTTTGACAATTTTGCAGCGCAAAATCTCGTATTTTTTTGATATTTTTGAAATTTTTCCGTCCGTGATTTTCATGTCTGAACCAATCGTAAATATTTTTTATCTTTTTGGTTGCGCCTTCTGAATCTTTGACATAGGTTTTTACGGCAACGTTTCAGTTGGGGAGGAGACCTAATGAATATTCGGGGCATCGCGGCGGTTTTAGCCGCCACAGTGGCATTGCCATTCGGCATGGCCAGCGCGACCGATCTGGAAGTAACCCATTGGTGGACATCGGGCGGCGAGGCTGCGGCGGTTGCTGAGCTTGCCAAGGCTTTTGATGCTACGGGCAATAAATGGGTGGATGGTGCCATTGCCGGTTCCGGCGGCACGGCCCGCCCGATCATGATCAGCCGGATCACCGGCGGCGACCCGATGGGTGCCACACAATTCAATCACGGCCGTCAGGCGCAGGAGCTGGTGGAGGCCGGTTTGATGCGCGATCTGACGGATGTGGCCACCAAGGGCCACTGGAAAGATGTGATCAAGCCCGCAAGCCTGCTGGATAGCTGCACCATTGATGGCAAAATCTATTGCGCGCCGGTCAATATCCATTCCTGGCAATGGCTGTGGCTGTCCAACGACGCCTTCAAAAAGGCGGGTGTTGAGGTTCCCAAAAACTGGAACGAGTTTGTGGCCGCAGGCCCAGCTTTGAAAAAGGCAGGCATTCAGCCGCTCGCGGTTGGTGGTCAGCCGTGGCAGGCAACGGGCCTTGTTGATACGCTGATGATTTCGCTCGGCGGCAAAGATCTTTATATGAAGGTCTTCAAGGATCGAGATGCGGCGACAATCTCAGGACCGGAAGTTGCCAAGATTTTCAAGGCGGTGGATGATGCCCGCAAGCTGGCCGCAGGCACCAATGTGCAGGACTGGAACCAGGCCACCAACATGGTTATCACCGGCAAGGCTGGTGGTCAGGTTATGGGTGACTGGGCGCAGGGCGAATTTCAGCTTGCTGGCAAGGTGGCAGGCAAGGATTACACCTGCCTCCCGGGTCTTGGTCTGAATGAATATCTGACCGCTGGCGGTGATGCTTTCTACTTCCCCAAGCTGAAGGATGCTGCAAAGTCCAAGGCGCAGGATGTTCTGGCAGAAACCATTGTTGATCCAAAAACACAGGTTGCCTTCAATTTGAAGAAGGGCTCGCTGCCCATCCGGGGTGACGTCGATCTTGCTGCCGCCAATGACTGCATGAAGAAGGGTCTTGCCATTTTGGGCAAGGGCAATGTCTTGGTCAGCACCGATCAGCTTCTCTCTGCCGATACACAAAAACAGAAAGAAGATCTGTTCTCGCAGTTCTTTGCCAACCCCTCCATGACGCCTGAGGCAGCCCAAAAGCGCTTTGCGGAAATTCTCAAAGCGGCTGATTGAGGCTGTCATCTAAAACAGACGATGCCGGAGCAAAATCAAAGCGGGTTTTCCGCCCGCTTTGATGCGCCTCCACGCATATTCAGTTTTCATTTTTAGGCTGTGAGAAGAGGAGGTTGCTCTGATGATGGCCAAGGGCCAAACCACGCGACCCACCCGGTGGCTGCGCAATTTGAATGCAAAAATTGCATCGATCCCGATGATCCTGATCGCAACAGTGATCTTCTTCGGGGGCAGCATATGGACGGTCATTTATTCCTTTACCAATTCCAAGCTTTTGCCGAGGCTGAATTTTGTTGGCCTTGATCAGTATAACCGCCTGTGGGCTTCGGCCCGCTGGATCGTGTCGATTGAAAATCTGGCAATTTACGGTGTGTTATCGCTGATTTTCAGCCTTGTCATCGGCTTTGTACTGGCAGCGCTGATGGATCAGAAAATCCGCTTCGAAAATGTGTTTCGCACGATTTTCCTCTATCCCTTTGCCCTGTCCTTCATTGTCACGGGTCTGGTGTGGCAATGGATTCTCAATCCCGAATTTGGCATTCAATCGGTGATCCGCTCTATTGGCTTCACCAATTTCAATTTCGATCCGCTCTATAACCAGTCCATCGTCATCTACGGCATTCTGATTGCCGGGCTGTGGCAGGGCACTGGTCTGGTGATGTGCCTGATGCTGGCGGGGCTACGTGGCATTGATGAGGACATCTGGAAGGCATCCCGCGTGGATGGCATTCCGGCCTGGAAAACCTATCTGCTGATCATCATTCCGATGATGCGGCCGGTGTTTATCACCACGCTGGTCATCATCACCAGCGGGATCGTCAAGGTCTATGATCTGGTGGTGGCACAAACCAGTGGCGGTCCCGGCATTGCCTCGGAAGTGCCTGCCAAATATGTTTATGACTATATGTTTCAGGCGCAAAATCTGGGACAGGGGTTTGCCGCCTCCACCATGATGCTGCTCACTGTCGCCATCATTGTCATCCCATGGGCCTATCTGGAATTTGGAGGGCGCAAGCGTGGCTGACCGTTCCATTATCAAATTATCCGATCACAAAAGTCCTGAAAAGCGCCTGAAAGAAGGGCCGCAAGGGGCCAAGCCAAAGCGGGTGCTGTCCTCCCGCAACATCATGCTCTACGGCATTCTGTTTGTGGCCGCCGTCTATTATCTTCTGCCGCTCTACGTCATGGTGGTGACCTCGCTGAAGGGAATGCCGGAAATCCGGCTGGGCAATATTTTCTCACCGCCGGTCGAAATCACATTTGAACCATGGGTGAAAGCGTGGAGCGAGGCCTGTACGGGTCTCAATTGCGATGGCCTGTCGCGTGGCTTCTGGAATTCGGTGCGCATTACCGTTCCGTCCATGGTGATCTCCATTCTAATCGCGTCTGTGAGCGGTTATTCGCTGGCCAACTGGAGGTTCAAGGGAGCCAATCTGTTCTTTGCCGTGCTGGTGGTGGGGGCCTTCATTCCCTATCAGGTGATGATCTATCCGATTGTGATCATCCTGCGCGAAGTGGGGATCTATGGCTCGCTGTCCGGCCTTGTGATTGTTCACACCATCTTCGGTATGCCGATTTTGACGCTGCTGTTTCGCAATTACTTTTCCTCATTGCCGGAGGAATTGTTCAAGGCGGCGCGGGTGGATGGGGCAGGGTTCTGGCAGATCTATTTCCGCATCATGTTGCCCATGTCCCTGCCGATTTTTGTGGTGGCAATGATTTTGCAGGTGACGGGCATCTGGAACGACTTCCTGTTTGGCGTGGTGTTCACCCGGCCTGAATCCTATCCCATGACGGTGCAGCTCAACAATATCGTCAACTCGGTGCAGGGCGTGAAGGAATATAACGTCAACATGGCCGCGACGATTTTAACCGGCGCTGTTCCCCTGATTATCTATTTCGTCTCTGGGCGTCTGTTTGTGCGCGGTATCGCCGCTGGCGCTGTGAAGGGGTAAATCATGAATACCAGTGTTTCTATCCGTGACCTTTCCTTGAGCTTTGGTGCCGTGACGGTGCTGAAAGACCTCAATCTCGATATTGCCGATGGCGAGTTTCTGGTGCTGCTTGGCTCATCCGGCTGTGGCAAATCCACGCTGCTCAATTGCATCGCCGGTCTTCTGGATGTGTCGGAAGGCCAGATTTTCATCAAGGACAAAAACGTCACCTGGGAAGAGCCAAAAGACCGGGGCATCGGCATGGTGTTTCAGTCCTATGCGCTCTATCCGCAGATGACGGTGGAGAAAAACCTCTCCTTTGGCCTGCAAGTGGCAAAAATGCCCAAGGACGAGATCGACAAGCGTGTGGCGCGGGCATCCGAGATTCTGCAAATCGGCCCGCTTTTGAAGCGCAAACCCGCCGAACTGTCTGGCGGTCAGCGCCAGCGTGTGGCCATTGGCCGGGCATTGGTGCGCGATGTGGATGTGTTCCTGTTTGATGAGCCGCTGTCCAATCTCGACGCCAAATTGCGCGCCGAGCTGCGCGTGGAAATCAAGCGGCTGCATCAACAGCTAAAGAATACGATGATCTATGTAACGCACGATCAGATCGAGGCGCTCACGCTGGCAGATCGCATTGCCATTATGAAAAATGGGGTGATCCAGCAGTTGGATGATCCGATGACCATCTACAATCGCCCACGCAATCTGTTCGTGGCGGGCTTCATCGGCTCACCATCGATGAATTTCTTCAAGGGGCAATTGGTGGAAAAGAACGGTGCCGTGGTGTTTTCCAGCGGTGGCGTGGATTTTGCCCTGAACGGCTATGATGCAGACACCAAACTGGATGCAGGCCGTGAGGTTATTCTGGGTGTTCGGCCAGAGCATATTGCTGTCGATGCACCCGGTCATACGGGCCACATCGCAACAGTGGATATTGAAGAACCCATGGGTGCCGACAATCTGTTGTGGCTGAAACTGGCCGGGCAAAGCCTGTCGGTGCGCATTGCCGGAACGCGGCGTTATGCGCCGGGAAGCACAGTCAATCTTTCCTTCGATATGTCTGTGGCATCACTGTTTGATGCAAAGACGGAAGTGCGGCTGTGAGTGTGGAGCGCGTGATACCCCCCTCTGTCCTGCCGGACATCTCCCCCTCAAGGGGGGAGATTGGTTGGGGTTTGCGCTCCGGACGATCTCACACAAATGCGTTTTGGTTTGGTGCTGAAATTGAGCAGCCACGAGATGGAGTATTCAAGATGAAGCGAGTGGTTTCATCCCTGATCTCCCCCCTTGAGGGGGAGATGTCCGGCAGGACAGAGGGGGGTGATTCTTGCTTCAACGTTTCGAAAAAGATCATGCTTTCAGCCGAGGAAACCCAACATGTCTGAAACCAACCTCGACCTTTCCGGCCCATGGCAGCTTGCCACATCCGCAGGTGAGCATGCTTGCACCATCACCATTCCCGGCGATGTGCATAGCGCTCTCCATTCTGCAAACATCATTGCCGATCCCTATTTCGGGCGCAATGAAGAGGTGGTGCAATGGGTGGCCGAGGCCGATTGGGTGCTGACCCGCACATTCACCATCAACCATGTTGAGGGCGATTGGTATCTGGATATTGACTATCTCGATACCGTGGCGGTGGTGTTTATCAATGATGTTCCGGTGCTGTCTGCCGACAACTGCTTTCGCCGTTACCGGCCCGATGTGAGTGCTGCGCTTCAGCCGGGTGAAAACACCATCCGCATTGTCATTCACTCCAGCATCAAGGCCGGAGCGGAGCGGCAGGCGCGCCAGCCGTTTTATGTGCCATACCATCCCGGCAATTCGCCGATTGCCAATGGCAATATGCTGCGCAAACCCCAATGCCATTTCGGCTGGGATTGGAATATCGCCATTGCTCCATTGGGCCTCTACGGCACGGTTGCCATTCGTAAGCTGGACCCGGCGCGGATTGAACATGTGGAAACCCAGCAGCTTCACCATGCTGACGGTCGGGTGGAGTTGACGGTGAGGGCAACCCTTTATGCCAGCGCCCCTGCCGTTGTCCCGGTGCATTTTGAATTTGATGGTGAGCGGGTGCGGCTCGACTGCGGCGTGAATGCCGGAGAAACGGTGATCAGGCATGTGTTCGAGGTGGAAAATCCACGTCTGTGGTGGCCTGCGGGCAGTGGCGAGCAGGCGCTGTATGCGTTGAGTGTGGATGTGCCCGGCGAGCGCGTAGAAAAGCAGATTGGCCTTCGCACCATTGAACTTTTGACCGATGCGGATGAGGCTGGAAGCCGGTTTGCCTTCCGGGTCAATGGTCGGGAAATTTTCTGCCGGGGTGCCAACTGGATTCCGGCGGATGCCGTCTTTTCCAAATCAACGCCTTCGAAAACCGAAGACCTGCTGCAATCGGCTGTTGATGCCAACATGAACATGATCCGTGTCTGGGGCGGCGGGTTTTATGAGCCGGACTGGTTTTATGATCTGTGCGACCGTATGGGCTTGATGGTCTGGCAGGATTTTATGTTCTCCTGCAATCTCTACCCTTGCACTGAGGATTTTCTCGATAATGTCGCCAAAGAGGTAGATTATCAGGTTCGTAGGCTCTCAAGCCATCCTTCGATTGCGCTTTGGTGTGGTGATAATGAATTGGTTGGCGCGCTGACATGGTTTGATGAAAGCCGCAACAATCGTGATCGCTATCTGGTGGCCTATGACCGCCTGAACCGGGTGATAGAGCAGGGCGTCAAACGCGCCTTCCCGCAAGGCATCTGGTGGCCATCCAGCCCGGCATCCGGCTATCTGGATTATGGCGATGCATGGCACGCCGATGGCTCTGGCGATATGCACTATTGGTCTGTCTGGCACGAGAACAAGAGTTTTGACAATTACCGCAGCATCAAACCGCGCTTCTGCTCGGAGTTCGGCTTTCAATCCTACACATCCTTGCCGGTGATTGAGAGCTTTGCGGAAGCAAAGGACATGAACATCGCCTCACCGGTCATCGAGCTGCACCAAAAAAACGCGGGCGGCAATGAGCGCATTGCGGGCACTATGTTCCGCTATTTCCGCTTTCCCAAGGATTTTGCCAATTTCGTCTATCTCAGCCAGATCCAGCAGGGTTTGGCGATCAAGACAGCGGTGGAATATTGGCGCTCGCTCAAGCCCCATTGCATGGGCGCGCTCTATTGGCAGCTCAATGACACTTGGCCGGTGGCGTCGTGGGCGAGCCTTGATTACGGCGGCGGCTGGAAGGCCATGCATTACATGGTCAAGCGCTTCTTTCAGCCGGTGGCGGTAGCCGCCATTCCCAATGGAGAAACGATTGAGTTTTCCATGGTCAATGATACGGCGGAAGCGGTGACCATTGATGTGAGCGTGTTTGCGCTCACATTGGCTGGTGAGCGCATCCCGCTCACCTCCGCTACAGCCCAGTGTGACCCGGATAAAGCGGCAGTTCTTGCTTCCATTGAAGCTTCAGAATTTTCTGATAATCCAATGATTATGTGGAATTTTGTTGCATCCAATGGCATGAGTGGCTCCGGCCATTATATCCATAGCACTTATAAAGCGCTGGAGCTTTTACCCTCTGGCCTGTCTCATGAGGTGACAGCAAAAGCCAATGGCAGTTTTGAGTTGACCATCAGCGCCAGCGGCCTTGCGCTGTTTGTGATGGCTGAGAGCGCAACGCCCGGACGTTACAGCGATAACGCCTTTGATCTCACGGCTGGCGAGAGCCGCACCATCACCTTTACCCCATCCATACCTTTGCCGCCCGGTGAGGTTCCTGTGTTCCGACTTTACGACCTTTATTCCTGCCAAACGGCGGAGTGATGGTCTTCGCCATTGCGCCTTTCCGGGGCGCTATTCATGATCTTTGAGGAGGAAGTATCTATGACAAATCTTGGTTTTCAGCTTTACAGCGCACGCAATTTTCAACCCTACTCCGGCGTTTTTCAAAAGCTGGCAGCGGCAGGCTACACCCATGTGGAAGGTTTTGGCGGCATTTATGGCGAGCT
>CAJYRE010000175.1 GCA_913776675.1 Rhizobiaceae bacterium | reverse complement strand
GTCAATCAACACACGCGCCTTGCGCAGTGAGCAATTCAACTCACCGGCAAGCCAGCGCTCATTGTGGTCAATCGGGCCACCTTCATCATAAATCAGGTCAAGGATGGTCGTGTAGGCCCCGCGCTCTTCCAGAGACAGCTTGCGGTATCCCTGCAAGGCGTCCTGATGGTAGCGGCGGTGATACGGTATGCTTCGTCTGCTCATGACTGTCCCCCTTCCTTGGGCGTCCAGTGACGGTTTAGGAGCTGCTGAAAACGCACGTAGCTCATCACCTCGAAAACGATGAGGACCGCTAGCGATAACCAGAAGCCGAAATGGTGGTTGCGGGTGATAAAGTTTCCGAGCAGGACGCCGCAGATCAGCGGCACCGCGAAAAGCTTATCAGAGGGTGGCTGTGTGGGTTTTGGGGTCATTCCGCAGCCTCCCTCATAACCATCAGGTTGGGGCAGTTTGCGGCGACGATGGCGGCGTAGGGCGGCGGCGAAACGCTGTTACCTACACACGACACCTGCACAGCCTTTGAGAATGTCACCCATTCAGGCGTCCCGCCAAGTTCCGGCGTGCTCCAGCCACCATCTATGACGTAATCCGGTGGGAATCCTTGGGCCGTGTAAAGCTCACGTGGGGTCAACATCCGAATGCCAATATCCACCACGACACATGTGTGGTCATTGACGGTAACAGTCACAAACTCTCGGTCATCCCACAGATCGAAAGACCGCATGAAGTCCGCGACCTGACGGGCGCGACCCTCCTGATCTGGTGTAAAGGGGGGAATGCTCACACATGCTTCAACATGCGCGAATCGATCTCGGACGGTAAGCGTGTGCATCGGTTCTGTGTGTGGCGTATCCTGATCGACACCGTAATAAGCTGACAGGTACGGCGCTACGAGCTGCGACTTGCCACCGCCATCAGCCATAACCGTTTCCAGCGGTTGGTCAATTCCATGGCCAGTCGATGTTCCGAACTGTCGTGCGATAAATGCAGACACCGCCCCTTGCTGTGCGCCCGTTTGCGTTATCGTCGAAAGAGGCTTGTTCGCACTTCGACCTGGGTTGACACCGAAAGGTTGGCGGTTGTCGTTGTTGTGTTGGGCCACGAAGACACAAGCAATCTGGTTTTGGTCTTTCGAGTTGGCGCAAATCGTGTGGTGCGGCTTGTCAATGGGCCGTGACGCGCCGCCTTGTTGAGCATAGGTGATGATCGGCGCGACAACAGCGTGACGGTTCTCAGCAGTGATGACCCGAACCGGCTCATTGATTGGCGCGGATCGATCTAAGCCCCCCGCACCGGCACCGTAAAATGCAGAGAAATGAGGCAGGGTTGCGGTGGAGCCGGTCTGCACGATGAACGGCATTGCAGCGTCAAGCACATAACGCTTCATACCCCGCGCCACGCGCGCCATCGTCGCCTTTGCCAATGGGCGCACAGAACGAAGCTGGTGCTTCGCCATGATCTGCTCAGAAGTATCAAATATCGACGGGCAGGGCCGCGTCCAATCAATGCACTCAGCAGCAGTTCGCCATGGGAGCTTCTTTCCAGAGATCACCTCTGGGTCATCTGGCGCACCATGGGTGGCCTCAGGCCACACAATCGGCTTTCCATCAAACCGCATCACCCCAAAAAGCCGCTTTCGGGTGGTGGGTGCGCCATAATCACGCGCCCACAACTCTCGAAATTCCAGCCTACCGCCGAGCTTTCGGATGGCCTTCTTCCATTCATTGAAAGTCTCTCCCTTTCGGGACGGATCGGGCATTAAGCCCTTATCCGTTTCGATAAGTGGGCTCCAGTCCTTGAACTCTTCAACATTCTCAATCGTGGCAACATCAACGCGGCCACCGCTCTTCTGAATGCGCTCTATCCAGCCTGGTATGATCCACGCCAAATCACGAATGTTGCGCTCAACTGGCTTTGCTCCCTTTGCTTTTGAGAAGTGTTTACAGTCCGGGGAGAAATGCATCAACCCGATATGCTGCCCGCGCATATGATCCAGAGGATCAACATGATAGACGTTCTCGCTTAGATGGAGCGTTTCAGGATGGTTCGCAGCATGCAGCGCCAAGGCTGCCGCACTGTGATTAATTGCGATGTCAGGCGAACGGCCAAGCGCCATTTCAATGCCGGTTGACGCACCCCCACCGCCCGCGAAACTATCGACAATCAGTGGACGTGCAGATGTTGCCCGCTTGCGGGCCAACGCCCCCTCAATAGGGAGAAAGCTTTGCTCTGGGAAGTTGATGCTCATAGCGCGGCCTCCTTGCATTCTTTGTTCAGGAGGTTAGCCGCCGTGGCTGTCCGCTTCGTGCATGCTGTGATTGCAAATATATCGTGAGTGTCAGTAGCGCAGAACCGAGCGTCACAGACAAACCTTG
Organism: Rhizobiaceae bacterium; assembly: GCA_913776675.1. GTDB lineage: Bacteria > Pseudomonadota > Alphaproteobacteria > Rhizobiales > Rhizobiaceae > Allorhizobium. Next base: position 1,557 of record CAJYRE010000175.1, on the reverse strand, counting down.
TCGCTGCGATGCCTGTACCCTCAGCCGTCTGAACGGTACCAGCACCGCAAACAGGGCAGGTTTCAAGCATGCGCAGTCGTTGGATATGGATGTCAGCCATTAGCAACCTCCTCACACAGCATGTTGAGGTGCGCCACGGCCTTCAGGTGCGCGGTCAGGCAATAGCTGTTGGCAACGATACGGCTTTGCGTCGAGGCTTCGAATGTAAGGCCGCATGGGAATGATAGACGGCGATAGCACAAATCAGCATAAAAGAACTCCTGAATACCATCTCCGGCACCGCAAAGCGGGCAAGCATCAATCTTGCCCAACTGTTCGACATGAACCTCAGCCACGGCTCACCCCCAGTCGCACACTTTGCCGCTTTGGGATGCGCCGCCAGCAAATGCCGCTCTCAATGGTTTTTCGCATGGACCAATCGTAGCCGGGCTCAAAGGCGGCTGGTCTGCCGTGTGGCAGGTCCAGCAACTCTTCCGCCCGCAGGTGCTTCAATGTCGCGTTGACATTGGCCTCAAGACGGCCAAGCAGATGCAGCTCAAAAGTCCATGCCATGTAACAGCTTGGGCCATGCGCGACTGGGAATGGCAGCCTCGGTTGTGTTTTTTCTGCAATTTGGCCCACCGCATCAGTCCTCCGGTGGGCTGTCGATCATGCCCATGGCATGAAGGTATGTGTCGAGGATCAAATCCTCTTCCATGCGCTCATTCTCGTCCATCTTGCGAATGGCGATAAGCTTCTTGAGGATCTTGGTGTCGAAGCCAGAGCTTTTCGCCTCCCCGTAAACATCTTTGATGTCATCTCCGACGGTTTTCTTTTCCTCCTCCAGCCGTTCGATGCGCTCAACAAAAGCGCGGAGCTGGTCGCGTGCTACGCCATGAGCATCTGCTTGTGCCATTATCAGTGTTCTCCAGTTTTAAAGGGTTGGCCTTTTCTGCGGCGGTTCAGGCGGGCGTTGTGCCGCTTGCGCTCTGGCTCCGTCAGAAGTTTGATTTTTCCCGGCACCGGGCGCGCCTTACGCTTGGGTTCGGTGATTGTTGTGACAATGCCGGTGTCGCTCAGAAACACGGTAAATTCCCGTGTTCGCAGGGACAGGAAACCTGCCTTGGCCGCGCTGGCCACCTCCGGTATCCAGATCAGTGAGCGCACTTGCTCCAGCGTCAGGCCAGCGGCTCGGCAGTGCGCGATTGCCTCTGCGCAAGGGTCGATGTAGACCCCTTTTGCCATCACACCCGCTATGCGCTGCAAATAGCGCGTCACCGCATGGTAGCTGACATTCTCCAGTCCGTTACCGCTGCTGGGATTGGGCTTTGCGTCCATCGCCAGCTCCCTGATCACGGATCAAGTCGTGAGCATGAACCAGCACAGCGAGATTGCGGCGTTGCTGCTCTACCTCGTGTGCAGGCCGCGCTCCTCTGCCACCGCCGAACCGCTCAATCCACCAGCATTTCGAATCGATCTGCTTGCGCAAGCCGGCAACAATTTCGGCGGCGTTCAGCGGCACCGCCCGTGCAGCTTGGCGCATCTGTCCCAAACGCTGAGATCGGAAGAGCACACGTC
>CAJYRE010000174.1 GCA_913776675.1 Rhizobiaceae bacterium | reverse complement strand
TGACCGGTTTCAAGCTTGACCTGTCCAGCGTTGACGATCCCAAGGGCAAAGAGGCGATTGACGCGCTTGGCTTGTCGTCGCTCGATGGCTCCATGTCCATGAAGGGCAATTGGGAAGTGCAGTCCGGCAATATTGATCTTGAGGAATATAGCCTTGATTTCAAAAATATCGGCAAGCTGAATGTTTCTCTCAGCCTGTCCGGCTATACGCTGGAACTGCTCAAGCAGATTCAGGACGCTGCCAAAACCGCCGAAGCCAATGCGACCGATCCGCAGGCAAAACAGGCCGCAGGCATTGCCATGCTGGGTCTTATGCAGCAAATGTCCTTCACCGGTGCCGATATTCGCTTTGACGATGCGGGCCTGACAAACCGGGTGCTGGATTATGCAGGCAAGCAGCAGGGTGTATCCGGCAAGGATATGGGCCAGATGGTCAAGGCCATGACGCCGCTGATGCTGGCTCAGGCCAAGTTGGGGGCCTTGCAGAACACTGTTTCAGCAGCCGTCAATACCTATATCGACAACCCGAAAAGCTTCAACGTGACCGCAATCCCGGAAAAGGCCGTGCCTTTCCCGATGATTATCGGCGCGGCCATGGGCGCTCCGGAAACACTGCCCAAAATTTTGGGCCTTGATGTTTCTGCCAATACCTCAGAGTAATCCTGAAAAATCACCGCATGGGAGACAACCGAAAGCCAAAAGGCTTTGGGTTGTCTCTTGCGTTGTAACTGGAATGATTTTACGCCTCCACAAAGGCAGATCGCCCGCGCATCTGTCTTGCACACACAATGAAAAGGCACCCTCATGCTGTCTTGGCTTAACCGGCCTGCCGAGATCATCGAATCGCTGACCGACGACAGTTTTGAGCCTGCGCACGTCCAGCCTTATCAGGGCAATCCCAACAACACGCTCCGGCTGCTGTTGCAGGCCAGAACCGACTTCCTCTCAGTCTGGAACGAGCGCGACTATACGGAGCGGGTGACATCCACCCGCATTCTCAAACGCAGTCTGGTGGTGGTCAATACGCCAGAGGCTGTGCGCTACGTGGTGGCCAAACGCCACGATAATTACGAGCGCAAAAGCCCGCAGATGCGCCGCGCTCTGGAGTATTTGCTGGGCGATGGCCTGTTTATTTCTGATGGGGACACATGGAAGCAGCGCCGGGCGCTGGTCAGCGACATTACCCATAAAAACCGGGTTCCCAGCTTTGGCCTGGTGATGGAGCAGACTGCCAACGAGCTGGTGCAACGATGGATGTCGCTGGGCAATGGAGCCTCCGTGAATGTGCTGCACGAAATGGCAGGACTGACAGCCGAAATCATCTCGCGCAGCATGTTTGGCAATGATCTGGGCCGAGACAACGCCGATGACGTTACCAACAGTTTCACCACCTATCAGGCGCTGATTGACTCCATCAATCTTGGCTATTTCATTGGCTTTGATGAAGGCCTGCCTGTGCTGCGCACCCCATCACTGCGACGCTCGGTCAAGCGGCTGCATCGTGTGATCGACAAGGTGGTGGAAGACCATCTGGCCGGTCGTGGCGACCATAATTCCATGGTTGACCTTCTGATCCGGCGGCAGGAGCGCAATCCCGAGCTAAAGCTGGATGTGGTGGCCTTGCGCAACGAAGCTGCCACGATTTTCATGGCCGGGCACGAAACCACCGCCGCAACGCTGACTTGGGCGTGGTATCTTCTGTCCAAAGCGCACTGGGTGGAAAAAGCCCTGCATGAAGAGATTGAGCGGGTATGCGGCCAACGGGCCCCGACCATGGAGGATGTGCCGCAACTGGACTGGTGCCGGGCCATTATTGAAGAAACCTTGCGGCTTTACCCACCGGTGCCCATTCTGGCACGGCAGGCCAAGGACGCCGATCAGATTGCCGGCAAGGAGATTGAACCGGCCTCTCTGGTTCTCATCGTGCCATGGTTGCTGCACCGCACCGAAAGCCTGTTTGAACAGGCTCACCATTTTCGCCCGGAACGGTTTCTGGGTGACAAAAGGCCAACACCTTACAGCTATATTCCTTTTGCGGCTGGGCCACGACTATGCCCCGGCTTGCAATTTGGTCTGACTGAAGCAATTTTGTGCCTGGCCATTCTTGCCCAGCGCTTCCGGGTGCGGATGCTGGAAGGCCATAAGGTCGAACCACAATGCCGCTTGACATTGCGGCCCAAGGGCGGCTTGCCCGTAACCTTGCATCGACGCTGAAATGGTGATCGCCAATCAATGAAAGCCAAGCTGGATGAATGATGACGTCAAGACCCTGAAAAACAGACCATCAAAACGTCAGGCGTGGTTTTATCACAACCCGGATGCCCCACCGCTGCGTGATCTCCTGCGCGGCAAAGAGCGGCGTCAGCGTGCCATGAAGTATTGGGTTCATGACAATATCGGCAATGCTCTGGACCTCTTCTTCCACTTTGCTTTGAAACTGCTGTCAATGGATGCCTGCACGGCTTTGGGCGCAAAGCTGGGAGAAATCGCGCAACCCTATGTAAACGAACCCGCAACCAAACGCGCCCGTGCCACCATTGCTGCTCTGAGGCCCGATCTCAGCGCCGAGGAACAAGAGAAGCTGTTTGTGGAAAACTGCCGCACACAAGGGCGGATCATGACAGAGTTTTCTGTCATCACCCGGTTGCGACATCATCATGAGCGGATGGAAATCCATCACCTTGACTGGGTTGTTGAAGCAGCCAAACGTGGCCCTGTCATCGCCGTTGGCATGCATCTGGGCAATTGGGAAATCTGCCCCATTATCCTTCAGCAAGCGGGCCTGATACCCTATGTGAATTACACGCCACCGGCCGGCCGCGCCAAGGCATGGATTGCCGAGCGGGTGCGCAAAAAAAATGGCGTGCATTTTCTGCCGCCGGGCGTTCAGGGCATTCGTCCGGCTGTTCGCACCTTGAAGGCCGGTGGTATTGTTTCGGCCTTCTGTGATGAAGGCGTGGGCGGCTATCTTCGCGGCCCGTTGTTCGGCCGTGAGCCGCATCTGGAAGGCAATCTGGCCATGACGGTGCGGCTGGCCCGCATGACGGGAGCCACCATCTGTCCATGGTACAATCTGCGCAAGGATGGTTTTCGATTCGTCTGTCGCGCCCTTCCCCCCATCACCCTCCCTGCGGAAGACAAGCCTGGCGAGCGCCTGCTGGAGGACATCGCCTTGCTGAATTCGGTGATAGAGCCCGTCATTCTGGCCCATCTCGACCAATGGTATTTTCTCGACAGCAGCCTGACGGCACCGGCGTAACTTGAAATAGTGCCGATAAAAAAAGCCCCGAAAGCATCACGCTTTCGGGGCTTTTTCATTCAATGAAAAACGCTCAGTCCTTCTTGGGCGTTGGCACCACGCGCAGCGCCAGTTCGCGCAACTGCGTTGGCGTCGCCGGAGCGGGTGCGCCCATCAGCAGATCCTGTGCCTGTTGGTTCATTGGGAACAGCGAGATTTCGCGCAGGTTCTTGGCACCCACCAGCAGCATGATCACGCGGTCGATACCGAAGGCGCAGCCGCCGTGCGGAGGTGCGCCATACTGGAAGGCGCGGTAGAGACCGCCAAAGCGCTCTTCCACATCTGTCTGGCTGAGGCCAACCTTTTCAAAGGCCTTGACCATCAGTTCCGGCGACTGGTTACGAATCGAGCCGGAAGCAATTTCGAAGCCGTTGCACACCGCGTCATACTGATAAGCCTTGATTGTCAGAGGATCCTGCCCATCCAGAGCTTCCAGACCGCCTTGTGGCATGGAGAACGGGTTATGGGCAAAATCGATCTTCTTTTCGTCTTCGTTCCACTCATAGAACGGGAAGTCGACAATCCAGCACATTTCAAACCGATCGCGGTCGATCAGGTTCAGTTCTTCACCTGCACGGGTGCGGGCTTCGCCAGCGAACTTGTAGAATTTGGCCGGATCACCCGCCACGAAGAAGCAGGCATCGCCTGCGTCGAGGCCGAGCTGGCTTGCCACAGCAGCGGTGCGCTCTTCGCCAATGTTCTTGGCCAGCGGGCCGGAGCCGCCAACCTTGCCGTCTTCTTCCTTCCAGAAGATATAGCCAAGACCCGGCTGGCCGGCGGACTGCGCCCAGGCGTTCATGCGGTCGCACACAGCGCGGCCAATCGGGCCAGTCGCTTCGGTGTGCTGGACCGGAATCGCCCAAACCTCAACCTTGGGGTTGGTGGCGATCATGTTGGCAAAAATCTTGAAGCCTGAATCGCGGAAATGATCCGTCACAGCCTGCATGACAATAGGGTTGCGCAGGTCTGGCTTGTCGGAGCCGTATTTGCGAATGGCTTCATCGTAAGGAATGCGTGGCCATTGCTTCGTCACAGGCTTGCCTTCGGCAAACTGCTCGAACACCTTGGTCATCATCGGTTCCATCGTGGTCCAGACATCTTCCTGGGTCACGAAGCTCATTTCCACGTCGAGCTGGTAGAACTCGCCGGGCAGACGGTCGGCGCGCGGGTCTTCATCGCGGAAGCATGGAGCAATCTGGAAATAGCGGTCGAAACCGGCCACCATCAACAACTGCTTATACTGCTGCGGAGCCTGCGGCAGGGCGAAGAACTGGCCTTCGTGGATACGGCTTGGCACCAGAAAGTCACGCGCACCTTCTGGTGAAGAGGCGGTCAGAATCGGCGTGGTGTATTCGGCAAAGCCAAGCTCGCCCATGCCAGAGCGCATAGCGGAAATGATCTGAGTGCGCTTGACGATGTTCTTGTGCAAGGTTTCGCGGCGCAGATCGAGGAAGCGGTACTTCAGACGCACATCTTCCGGATAATCCGGCTCGCCAAATACTGGCAGCGGCAATTCCTTGGCAGCAGCCAGCACTTCGATCTCTTTCGCGTACAGCTCGATTTCGCCGGTTGGCATGGCCTTGTTGATGGTCTCATCCGTGCGGGCCTTCACCACGCCATCGATACGGATCACCCATTCGCCGCGCACGGCTTCGGCCAGCTTGAAGGCTGGGCTGTCAGGATCGGCCACCACCTGCGTGATGCCGTAATGGTCACCCAGGTCGATGAACAGAACGCCGCCATGGTCGCGGACGCGGTGGACCCAGCCGGAAAGGCGCACGGTGGCACCAACATCGGACTTGCGGAGAGCGGCACAGGTGTGGCTGCGATAACGATGCATTTCAATCTATCCTGGACGTGTCTATCGCCAGCAAACACGCAAACCGTGCAACATGATGGCGGAGGAAAATCGGGCGGAAAAGCGCATGGCCTGCCTGATTTGTCAAGGCTGCACGCACTTTGTCGCAATATTCCCGCTATATCAGTAGCCTATGCCGCTCTACAAGACATATCGTACTTTTGCGCGACTCAAAATCCTTCACGTCGCGCCTTTCGAGATCATGCCACCATGAAAGACATTCGCCCGCTTATCCCCTTGCTGGTCACTGCCGGAATTCTCATCGGCGGCAATGGCTTGCAAGGCACCTTCATATCCTTGCGCGCCCTGAATGAAGGTTTTTCCACCACCATGATCGGCGTGGTGGGAGCGGGCTATAACATCGGCTTTGCCGTGGGCTGCATCTATGTTACGCGGCTGATCCGGCAGGTTGGCCATATTCGCGCCTTTGCCGGGCTGGCAGCGATTGCCTCTGCCGCTTCCCTTGCCATGCTGATGATGATCAATCCGGCAGCATGGTTCGGGCTGCGGCTCATTCAGGGGCTGTGCTTTGCGGGTCTGTTTGCCACGGTGGAAAGCTGGCTGAACGCCCGCGTGACCAATGAAAACCGCGCCCGCACCTTGTCAATCTATCGGTTTGTCGATCTCACCTCCGGCACCATTGCGCAGTATATGATTCCCATGGTGGGGCTTGGCGGCTTTAGCCTGTTTGCCATTATTTCCATGGTGTTGTCGCTCTCTCTGGTGCCGATTTCCTTTGCCGATCGCACCAGTCCGGAGCCGCCCAAACACGTACAGTTCAATATGAAAGCGCTGTGGCAAATTTCGCCACTGGCCACCATCGGCTGCATTGTTGTCGGCCTGACCAATTCCACCTTTCGCTCCCTGGGGCCGATTTATGCAGAAGGCATTGGCATGTCGGTCACAGCCATTGCCACCTTCATGAGCATTGGCATTTTTGCGGGCGTGGTGCTGCAATATCCCCTGGGCCATTATTCCGACAAACTGGACAGGCGCACCATCATTCTCATCGCCAGCATCGGGGCGACATTGTCTGGCCTGTTTTTGACCTTTGTGGCTGGCTCCAGCGAAGCTCTCAATTTTATTGGCATCTTCTTCTTTGGCGCATTTGCCATGCCGCTCTATTCGCTTTGCTCTGCCCATGCCAATGATCATGCCGCCCCCGGCCAACATGCACTGGTCTCGGCAGGCACCTTGTTTTTCTGGTCATGCGGGGCGGTGGTGGGGCCGATGTTTGCCTCTGTGTTGCTGGATCACTTTGGCCCACGGGCACTGTTTGGCTATACCGTGATTGTGCTGGGGGTGTTTGTTGCCTACACGGCCCTGCGCATGCAGGTGCGTCAGGCTGTGCCTGCCGAGCAGCGGCGCTATCGGTTTCGCTCCCTGCTGCGCACGTCAGCCTATTTCAGCAAGCTGGCTGCACCACCCTCCGAAACGGACCCTTCCAAGAAAAAGTGACGGCACCGGGCCAATTTCAGCATATTGCTGAATATAAAAATCAAGTTTACAAGCGACCTGCCCTTGTCCCGATGCCGGAGTCTGTCATGGTTGTTTTGTCTCGCCGCTCTGTTTTGAAAGCCTCCGCTGTTGCGGGCATCTATGGCGCAGGCATGGGAGTGTCACGGTTCTTGCATGCAGCACAGCCAGAACCTTTGTCGATTGAGGCCAAATTCATCTCGGCCATGGTGGATGGTGTGCATGAAACCAAAAAGATGGCCACTTATGCGCTCACGGGTGGGCAGCCTGCCATGCCACCCGCCCTGCGGATGCAGCGGGGCAAACCCTTTGCGGCAAAGCTGATCAATCACCTTGATGATGCCACCACCATTCATTGGCATGGCTTGCGCATTCCCAACGCTATGGATGGCGTACCCTTCATCACCCAGCCCTATGTCTATCAGGGTGATACATTTGATTATGCCTTCACGCCACCGGATGCGGGCACCTTCTGGTATCATCCCCATTGCAACACCATGGATCAGATCTCAATGGGAATGACCGGCATGCTGATCGTGGAAGACCCCAAGGATCCGGTGTTTGATGCCGAGATTGATCTGAACTTGCGCGATTTCCGGCTGGGCGATGATGGGCAGTTCATTGCCCTGTTCAAGCCCCGCGATGCCGCACGCGCAGGCACCTTCGGCACCGTGCGCACCGCCAACTGGCAGGTGGAGCCACGCTATGACGCCCCCAGTGGCGGGCTGTTGCGCATCCGCATTGCCAACACGGATGTTACCCGTCTTTACAATATGCGGCTGGAGGGCGCGGAAGCGGTGATTGTGGCGCTGGATGGCCAGCCTGTGCCAACCATTCGCCCGCTTGATATGGCGGTGGTGGCTCCGGGACAGCGGATCGACCTGATTGTAAAAATGCCGGAGAGTGAAGGACAGCAAGCCCGCCTCATGGATTTGCGCCCCAGCACGCCAAAGGTGGTCGCCAGTTTCCGCGCCACGGGCGCATCGTTAAAACGCAGCCTTGGGGATGTTACACCCCTCACCCCCAATCCATTCCAGACACCCGATCTGAAAAATGCCACGCATATCCCTCTAGTGCTGAGCGCCACGGCTGAGGATGCCCCGGTACGTCCCTCCATTTGCGGCTCGATTGGCTATTCCTTCTGGGCCATCAATAAAAAGCCCTGGGCGGGTGACAATGATGATCCCACGGCCCCGCTGGCAGAGATGAAACTGGGCAAGACCTATGTGATCGATCTGGAAAACAGCACACCACAGGCTCACCCCATTCACCTGCACGGGATGAATTTTCAGGTGATCGCCTCCTCCAGCCGCACGGTTGAGCCACTGATCTCGGATACCTATCTGCTGCTGCCCGACGAAAAAGTACAACTGGCGCTGGTTGCGGACAATCCGGGCGATTGGCTGATCCATTGCCACATCATCGAACATCAGAAGACAGGCATGACCAGCTATGTGCGCGTGAGTTGATGCCCCTGGCAGCCATCAGCGCGCGCCTGCCCTTTTCAAAAGCCCGCTTTTGCCGATTCTGCGACCAGTTTCCCTCACCTCAAAGTAGAAAACCATGCGGCAGACGATCTCTGTTGCACGGCCAGACTGCTTGATTGTTTCGGCACCAAAATGCCACAATCAATGAATTTCAGGAGAGTTTCTGCCAACAAGCGCATCAAAAGCCCTCCTCAACTTGACAAGCATGTCACAAGGGGGAAGGAAAGACAGAATTATGACGAAAAATGTCGGTGTGAAATGATTATTACAACGCAAGATTTAGAAATTGCCTGTCAGAAATTGGCGCTTTCTGAATTTATCACCATAGACACGGAGTTTCTTCGGGAGACGACTTTCTGGCCGCAATTGTGTCTGGTGCAAATGGCAAGTCCCGATCTTGAGGTGATTGTGGATCCGCTGGCAGACGGCATTGATCTCAAGCCCCTGTTTGAGCTGATGGCCAACCCAGCGGTAACCAAGGTTTTTCATGCCGCCCGGCAGGATATTGAAATCATCTTCCATCTCGGCAATCTCATTCCGCACCCGATTTTCGATACACAAGTGGCGGCCATGGTCTGCGGCTTTGGCGATAGTGTCTCCTATGACCAACTGGTGCAAAAGGTCAAAAACATCCACCTCGACAAAAGCTCCCGTTTTACCGACTGGAGTCGCAGGCCGCTGTCAGACAAGCAACTGGATTATGCACTGGCCGATGTCACCCATCTGCGCGATGTTTATCTGAAGCTGAAAGCAGAGCTTGAACGCGAAGGCCGCACCAGTTGGCTGGCCGATGAAATGGCCGTGCTGGAAGCCCGCGAAACCTATGACATGCATCCGGATGATGCGTGGCAGCGCCTGAAAATGCGTCTGAAAAAACCGCAGGAACTGATGGTGATGAAGACGGTGGCCGCATGGCGCGAACGCGAAGCCCGAGGCCGCAATGTGCCGCGCTCCCGCGTGCTGAAGGATGACGCAATTTTTGAAATTGCCCAGCAGCAGCCCAAGGACAGCGAAGCGCTTGGCCGTTTGCGCACCATTCCAAAGGGATGGGAGCGTTCCAGCGCAGGCACCGCCATTGTTGAAGCGGTCAATGCCGCACTGGCCATTCCAAAAGCCGAGTGGCCACCTGTGCAGCGTCAGAGCCATATGCCGGAAGGCTCGGCCTCGGCTGTGGAACTGCTCAAGGTGCTTTTGCGGCTGACATGCGAAAAGCATGGCGTGGCCGCCAAAATGATCGCCAACACCGATGATCTGGAAAAGATTGCGGTGGATGGCGAAAATGCCAATGTTCCGGCCATGCAGGGCTGGCGGCGGGAGCTGTTTGGCAATGCAGCCCTCAAGCTGATCAATGGTGGCATGGGGCTGCGGTTTGTGAACCGGAAAATCGAAACATTCGATCTGACGGCTGACTGAACACCATGCTGATCCGCCCTGCCCAAACGGGAGACATTGCATTTCTGATGTCAACGGAGCGTCAACCGGGCTATGACCGTCTGGTTGGCAGCTTCACCGAAGACGAGCACAAGGCCAATCTGGCAGACCCGACAGCCGCCTATCAGATTGCCGTGGACAGTAATGGAATGCCCTTGGGCTTTGTGCTGTTTCGCACGCTGGATGATGTGCATCGCAATCTCTACATCAAGCGCGTCATTGTGGCCTCACCCGACAAGGGCACCGGCACCGCCATGATGCGCCTTTGCCTTACCTGGGCCTTTGGCGACGCGGGTGCAGAGCGTGTATGGCTGACGCATTTGCCAGACAATCACCGGGCACGGGCGCTCTACAGCAAGCTTGGCTTTCAGCACGAAGGCGTGCTGCGCCATGCCTATGGCCGCGCAGACGGAACCCGTGGTGATTTGATGCAGATGTCCCTGTTGAAAGCCGAGTGGGAAGTGCTCGTCAAATCGCAGAATCATCTGTAACGCTGATCCACAATCACCCAACCGGATTTTGCCCGTGGAATTGCCAGCCCTTCTGAGAACAGCCGTTGATCGCCTGCTGGAAAACCAGCCGCTTGCCCCGTTGATGAAAGCGCAAGCGCGGCTTTCCAAGCGGTATCGCAGCGAAGTGCGTGATGGGCAGTTGCATCTCAGCGATGATCTGGCGGCAAAGGCTTATCTGGCTGCCCGCCTGCCCGCCACCTATGCCGCCGTGCGCTCGGCCATGGAGGCTGTGGCCGATATGCAGGGAGATTTTGCCCCCAGAAGCCTGATTGATCTTGGCTCCGGCCCCGGCACAGCCCTGTGGGCCGCCGCCGATTGCTGGCCGGATCTGCAAAAAGCAACACTGGTGGAAGCAAGCCCGGCCATTCGGGCAGTGGGGCAAGAGCTTTCCAAGCCGCTCTCTTTTGGATGCCATTGGCAGGCGGGCGATATTGTCAAGCAAATGCC
>CAJYRE010000173.1 GCA_913776675.1 Rhizobiaceae bacterium | reverse complement strand
GAACGTGCCGCCGAAGACATGGAAAAAGGCCGCCAGTTGATCATCTATCCGGAAGGCACACGCCGCCCACCGGGAGATGAACCGGTTTATAAATTTGGCATTGCCCTGCTTTACCGCGATCTCAACGTGCCGGTGTTGCCGGTTGCTGTGCATGCGGGGCTGTTTTGGCCACGGCGCAGCATGATGCGCTATCCTGGTCACTATAAAATCCGCATTCTGCCCGCCATTCAGCCTGGCATGCCGACCAATGCGTTTTTTGAAAAACTGGTGCATGATCTGGAGGCTGCCAGCGATGAGTTGCTGTTGCAGGCAGAAAAAGACAATCCTGATTTGCATATGCCACCCACTGCCATTGCGCGCCTCAAGGTGCTGCGAGAAGCCGCGGCAAAAAAGACAGACTAGAGCATGGACCTGAGAAAAGTGTGCAGCGGTTTTTCGTCCAGAAATGCTTAAAAACAAAGAGTGAGAGCGCTTCAATGTTTCCGTGAAACAGTGAAACGCTCTAAAGGCCTTATCTGGCCGCAGGATGCACAGGCCCCGTTGAGCGTCTGGGAATGAGTGTCGGATTCACAATACGAATTCGGTTTTTCGGCGTCACCGTCTCGGTCTCCAGCAGTTCCAGCGCCGCGCTGGCAATCTGATCGAAGGGAACCTTTACAGAGGTCAGCGGCGTGGGCAGGTGACTGACAATCGGAATATCGTTGTATCCCACCAGCGACATATCCTGCGGAACCGACAGGCCCATTTGCGTGAGAGCAGACAAGGCACCGATGGCCGTATTATCATTCACGGCAAAAATGGCGGTCAGGTGCCTGTCCTGTGCCATCAACGCTCTGGCGGCCTCGGCGCCGGATTCGATCCCGAACGTTGAGGCGCAAACCCAACGCGGATCAACCTCAAGCCCCGCTTCTCCCATGGCCTTGTGATAGCCTTCCACCCGGCCACGCGCGCTGGAGGCGTAAGGCGGTCCTGCAATCAATCCAATCCGCCGATGGCCAAGATCGATCAGATGGCGCGTGGCAAGATACCCGCCAAGACAATCATTGCCGATGGATGAGCGGCATTTGCCATCGGTTCTCAGCGCCAGAACGAACGGCACGCCGCGTGCGCAAAGCTCATCCGTCAACGTTTCATGATCGCGGGAGGTGGAGAGAATAAGCCCATTCACACCCCGGCGCAGCAGCATGTCAGCAGCGTCCCGGTCAGCCCCCGGCTCGTCTTCCGTGGTGGCAACAATGGTAAACTGGCCCGCCCGTGCAGCAGCATGCGCCAACTCCTCATAGAGCATCGCCATCACTGTATCCGTCAGTCGCGGCACGATCACACCGATCATGCTTGTCTTGCCACGGCGGAGCGATGATGCGGAAACATCCCGCATATAGCCCAGCTGAGCCGCAATTTCACGCACACGGCGCGCCGTTTCACTATCCGATTTGGGCATGCGCTCATCCAGAAAGCGCGACACGCTCGACTTTGAAACACCAGCCGCCCTGGCAACATCCAGAATCGTCACACGTGCCGGAGGATTCTGCCGTGGCCTGTCAATTTTCATCGAATCGCTTTCTGCCGCTTGAGCATTTCCAGCAAAAGCGCATTGCGATTTTGCGTCCGGAAAGGCGTTAAAACAATGCGTTGGAGAATTTATGCGTTTCTGCGAAACCCGTAAATGCTCTCAATGGATTTTATCCTTGTACCACTTGACAGAGGGCGCAATCAAATCAATATTGGGAACGTTCCCAATATCGTTCCCATTTTTGAGATGGGTCATTCACCGGAGGAGATTTCAGATGAACCCCATGGACCTGCGCGGCCTCAGCCCTGCCCCTGTCACGGCTTTCACACGCGATGGCGAAGTTGATTTTGCAGCCAATGCACGCATTGCCAAATGGCTTGTCTCCATCAAGGGCGTCAAAAGCCTTGTTATCCTTGGTCACGCTGGCGAAGGCACATTTCTGACAGAAGAAGAGCGCCTTGAACTCATTCGCACCTATGTTGAAGCTGTGGACGGCGCAGTTCCGATTATTGCGGGCATCACAGGCGAAGGCACCAAGGTTGCCGCTGCCGAAGCCAAGAAGTGCAAGGCTGCGGGTGCCACGGGCGCGTTGGTTTATCCCAATCATGGCTGGTTGCGGTTTGGCTATCAAAAAGGCGCACCGCAAAGCCGCTATAAGGCCATCTGGGAAGAGTCCGGCCTGCAATGCATCCTCTTCCAGTATCCTGATGTCACCAAGGCCAGCTACGATCTGGACACACAGCTCGACATCGCCACCCAGCAGGGTGTGGTGGCCACCAAGAATGGCGTGCGCAACATGAAGCGCTGGTATGTGGAAATTCCTGAACTGAAAAAAGCCAACCCTGCCCTTCAAATCCTGAGCTGCCACGATGAATGGCTGCTGCCCACGATGTTTGATGTCGATGGCCTTTTGGTGGGCTATGGCAATATCGCGCCCGAACTTCTTGTGGATCTGATCGAAGCCGGCAAGGCGCAAAATTACACCGAAGCCCGCAAGGTGTTTGAGCGTCTGCTGCCCGTAACACGTGCGGTTTACCATCGTGGCTCGCATATGGAAGGCACCGTTGCCCTCAAGCTTGGCCTCGTCCATCGTGGCGTTCTTGACCATGCAACAATCCGCGAACCGCTGAAGAATCTGGGCGAAAAGGCCGAGAAGGAAATTTTTGCAGCCTTTGAGGCTGCTGGCATTGGCCGCGTTGAGCAACAGCTTCTGGCTGCTGAATGACAATGTGCTGCCCCGGCCAATCTGCCGGGGCAGCAACGTTTTTAAAGGCACCCCACAGCGGGTTCACGCATCAACACCACACACGAGAGTTTTCACGGACACATTCAACACTCACAATACTGGAGCACGTTCTGGGGCCGGGAGAGTCAAAAGGCCTTATGAACGGGAGGGAGAGAGGTCAATGAACATCATGCAGCCGATACGGGCTGAATCGGCCACCATTGCCGATCCACAGGCAGACATCAGCGCCCGTCTTGAGCGCCTGCCAATCACGCGAGACGTTTTCTGGGCACGCAATATTGTCGGAGCTGCCACATTTTTTGACGGCTATACCGTGATTGCCATCGCTTATGCCATGCCGGTTCTGGTCAAGGAATGGGGCCTGACCCCATCGCAGACAGGCATGATTCTGTCGATGGGCTATGCTGGTCAATTGATCGGTGCCATTTTGTTTGGCTGGCTTGCGGAAAAAGTCGGTCGCCTCAAAGTCCTGCTTTTTACCATTCTGATGTTTGTCAGCATGGATGTGGCCTGCCTTTTTGCCGCCGGTGCGGGCACCATGATGGCCTTTCGCTTTTTGCAAGGTATTGGCACCGGCGGCGAAGTGCCCGTGGCCAGCGCCTATATCAATGAGATGATCAGCTCAAAAGGCCGCGGCAAATTCTTCCTGATATACGAGGTCATGTTTCTGCTCGGATTGGTTGGCGCTGGGCTGATCGGCTATTTCATGGTGCCTGCCTATGGCTGGAAGGCCATGTTTGTTGTTGGACTGGTGCCGGCAATCCTGATGATTCCTCTGCGGTGGTTTCTCAAAGAATCGCCACGCTGGCTGGCTGCCAATGGCCGTTATGACGAAGCAAACGCCATTGTCAGCAATCTTGAGAAAAAAGCCGTGGCAGCAGGCCATACATTGGCCCAACCCAAAATCATCCCGACCCCTCTGCGTCGTTCATCGGATTGGAAAGAATTGTTTCAGGGAATCTATCTGAAGCGCACTCTGTCCATCTGGGCCATGTGGTTTACCGCCTATACGGTGGCCAATGGCACCATCACCTGGCTGCCAACCCTGTATCGGCAAGTGTTCAACCTGCCACTGCAAACCAGCATTCTCTATGGGTTTATAACATCGGCAGGCGGTGTGGTTGCAGCGATCATCTGCGCCCTGTTGATTGACAAGGTAGGCCGCAAACGCTGGTATACCGCCGCTTTGTTGCTGGCACCACTGCCGTTGCTGGCGCTTGCATGGCTTGGTGCGACATCCCCGCTCCAGGTTCTGGTTCTGGCAGGACTTGCCTATGCCATTGTTCAAACCGTCACATTTTCGCTTTATCTGTATTCGGCAGAAATTTACCCCACCCGTCTGCGCGCCATTGGAACAGGGGCTGGCAGTGCCTGGCTTCGGCTTGGCTCATCCACGGGTCCCATCATCGTGGGGCTGCTCATGTCAACCCTGGGAATTTCTTACATCTTCGCGGCGTTTGCCATCATTCTCATCATCGGTGCCGTGATTACCATGCTGTTTGCGGTCGAAACCAAGGATAAGGCGCTGGAAGAATTATCGCCTTGAGCGAAAAACGCCGGACATCCATGCTGATGTTCGGCGTCCGCCCCTGTATGCAACATCACGCATCTGCCAGACCAGCCACAACCCGCTCCAGCCAATGATCATG
>CAJYRE010000172.1 GCA_913776675.1 Rhizobiaceae bacterium | reverse complement strand
AATCGTTGCGCAGGACGACATTGCCTCAGCAATTTTCGACCAAATCCGCGTATCATTGAGTGTGAGTACCGAAATATTACATGCGAGATGCAGATTGGGATCGGCTTTGAGCGCGGTACTCACCATTCGGATCATTTCAAGATCAAGTGCGGCAACAGCATGCACAGCTTCCAGCTCGTCGATAAACAGACCGGCCGCATGGACGATGCCGTGATTGTCGCGGATACGTGCGAGACACTCGCTGTAAAGAATGTGAGGCGCAGACGAATGCAGCGCGACGATGGGTTCAGCAGCAAACCCCAAAGAGATTGCTGTGAACCCATCGTCCGGTCCGCCGCCACGGGCCTGGGAGGAAGGGGGCGGCGCGAACGTGTCGCACACAGAAACAACGGCATCGATCGACTTACCATTCATAGTAACTCTACTCCTCGTACTCAGATCTAGCCGGGGATACTCCCCCCTAAACATGCAGGATTTCCATTGGCCAAAGGCACCTCAATGCCACCCGATGACCGAAAATATGGAAGAAGATAAACAAAGCGAAAAATACAACGCCGCGTCATGGGCGAATATTTAAGAATTCAAGTGTCTTTTCTTTCGTTCAGAAAAAGCAGTAGAATTCCAATTTTTAGTATAAAAATGGATTTTGATAATTTTGTATTTTCCATAAGGCCCCCTCTACATCAATTATCAGACGCATAAGAGGTATAGACTCTATTTAGTTGCACCATCAATATATGCAATGCTTAAATGTGCGCATTCCTGAAAAAACGATATATGAATTTCGCAAAATGTATGTCGCGGCTCACATTCGTGACGTGATGTCACGCTGACGAGGAATGCGGCGCATGCTGTTTCTGTGTTAAGATGGGCTTACGTTCGAAAATCCGTAATCGTGCATCTGAATCGTAAGTCTCTGCCGATAGACTTTTGGATTGGCGGGTGTCGCTTTTCACAAAGCAGAACCGATATGATCGGCTTTCGTCTCGGCACGCGTCATCATCACCGGGTGCAGGTGCGGATTGCGCCGGTGTTCAAAGTGTGAGGTCTGTGGTTTTATGTCGTCTGGTCAGTGCTTTGATCATGCTGGCGGCGCACTGTTTCAGCACCATCTTGTGATGGTCGGTCAGAACCTGAGAAAGAAAATCCTCACAACAATCGCAAATTTACATCTGTCCTGTTGCCAGATAGTACACGCCTGCCAGCACAATCAGGCCGCCCAGTGCGCGCACCACCAGCCCGTTATACAGCTTGCCCAACCCAAAGCCGATGCCGATGCCGAGAATGTGGATCATGCCGGTGGCCACCACAAAGCCCACGGTGTAGGCGGCGGGGTCTGTGGCATTTGGGGCCATTTTGCCGTGGGGGTAGCCGTGAAACAGCGCAAACAGGGCAATAATGGTGAGCGATGCAAATTCCGGTGCTTTCCAGCGGCTGGCAATGGCTGCGCCCAGAGCGATCAGAGACAAGGAAATGCCGCCGGAAATGATACTGTCGGCAACATTGCCCAGCATGCCGATGACGCCACCGATGCACATGATGAGCGGGAAGGTGGCGGGCAGGGTCCAAACAGAGCGCCCACCCATCTGCGCACCCCACAGGCCCACGGCCAACATGGCCAGAAAATGATCGGCCCCCAGCAATGGATGCTCAAAACCACTGCCAAAGCCGCCCATGGGACCACCCAGAATGTGAGCAGATGCCGGGCCTGCAAACCCTGCAGCAATCAGGGCGGTGGCCATGATTCGCATCACTGTGTTTGCGTTTTCCGTGGAGTGGGAGCGTCTCGTCATGCCATTGCCCTTGCCGTTTTCCAAAAATACAGGCCTATAATCATGGTTGATTGGGTATAGTTTATGGCTGACGTGCTGACAACGTCCTGGCTTAAGGGCTTGGCTGGTGCGCCCAGTGTCTGGAGTTGATGCCTCATATTTTAAAAGGTGGGCATTTGAAAACGAATGTGTCTTTCAACACAATTCGGTCGTAAAGACAGGCTGCAAGAAGCAGCAGCAAACGAGATTTTGGAGATAGGATGATGCGTGATCGAAACAGACAGCGATTTGCCACAACCTTACGGTTTCTGGCGCTGGCAGCGGTTGCGGGCTTGATGCCGGGCATTGCAGAAGCGCATATTACGCAGGTGGGGTCTGGCGGCTTTTTGCAAGGGTTTGAGCATCCGCTTTCCGGTGCGGATCATCTGCTGGCCATGTTCTCTGTGGGCCTTTGGGGCGCGCAGATGGGGGGGCGCAATGTCTGGACCTTGCCCATTACCTTCCCGCTGGTCATGGTGCTGGGCGGTATTCTGGGGATTACTGGCGTGCCGCTGCCCGCGATTGAAACCGGCATTGCACTTTCGATTGTGGTTCTGGGCACAGCCATTGCCTTCGTGTGGCGTCCGCCAGAATGGCTGGCATTGAGCATTATCGGCATTTTTGCCATCTGCCATGGATATGCGCATGGAGCAGAATTGCCGCTGGCTGCTGATCCGGCAGATTTTGCCATTGGCTTTGTGCTGGCCACTGGCCTGATTCATCTGGCCGGTATCGCTGTGGGCCTGGGCGTTCAGCGCACACTTGGCAATCGTATGGTGCGCATTCCCGGTGGCCTGATTGCCATGGGTGGCCTTTACTTTCTTGTGAACTGAGATGGCCAGTCAGCCAGAAGCAAAGCGGTTTTACAGCACACCGACCCTTCTTGGGGTCGGTGTGCTGGTGCTTGCCGGTGCCGTGGCGATCATCGTGTCTGCGGTGACAACATGGATGGCGCAAGGCACGCTGGATCACTGGTTGCTGCTGACGGCCTTTACCGCAGAGCGTCTGCTGCCCTTGATCGGGGCGGGCTTTTTGCTGGGACAAATGTCGATGCGTCGCTGGCCTGTCGCCAGCGTGTTTCTGGTGATCGGTCTGGCGGCAGGGCTGCCCTGGCATGAAACCCTGATGCTGTTGCTGGCACCTTTGCCCGCATCACCCACGCATTTCTTTCTGGTTGGCCCTTTGGCCTGCGTGCTGGCGGGTTGTTTGCTGGTTTTGCCCCCGGCTTGGCGGTTTTGGCCCAGCCTGCTGCTTTTGCCTGCCTTGGGGGCCAGTTTTGCCCTGGCCATCGGGTTCTCGGACCCCAGTTTTCATGATCGCGCCTATTTGCCCTGGGCTTTTGTAACCGCCGTTTGGGTGTTGCTGGCGGCGGCGCTGGTCACGGCTTTGCTGACAGCACCCTGGACGGTGATTGCCACACGGGTGTTTGGCAGTTGGCTTGTGGCCATTGGCGCGCTGTATGGCGGGGCCTATATGGCCTCGAAACAGACAGAACTTGTGCCGCCGCCGTT
>CAJYRE010000171.1 GCA_913776675.1 Rhizobiaceae bacterium | reverse complement strand
TATCCTCGCTTCTGTCATCGGCATCAGTTTTGGCATTCTGGCCGCCACCCGACAATATACCTGGGTGGACAGCCTGCTGTCTGGCATTTCCTTTCTGGGCATGACCGTGCCGCGCTTTTTGATGGCGCTGATCATTGTCTATATTCTGGTGTTTCACTTCAACGTCACGGAAATCAACAGCTTCAATTCTGCGAAGTACAGTGGCGCGCCGTGGTCGTTTGACAAATTTGTCGACCTGTTGCAGCATGTGTGGCCGGTGATTGCCATCGCAACCTTTGGCGGGCTGGCCTATAATATGCGCGTCATGCGCGGCAATCTGCTCGATACGCTGAACGCGCAATATGTCGAAACCGCCCGCGCCAAGGGCTTGAGCGAACGGCAGGTGATTTTGCGCCATGCGGTGCCCAATGCCCTGCATCCGCTGATCATGTATCAGGGCGTGGTGCTGCCCTATATGCTGACCGGCGAGATTGAAACCGCCATCATCTTTTCCCTGCCCACCGTTGGCCCCGCCATTGTCGGCTCCATGTGGGTGGGCGATGTCTATGTCACGGCAACCTTCATGCTGGTTTTGTCGGCAACCCTGATTGTCGGCAATATCATAGCCGACATGCTGCTGGCGCTTTTGGACCCACGGGTAAGATTGGGCGGAGGGGCACACGCATGACAGCCGAGGTTCAAACAATCGCCATGTCTTCTCCCATCAACACCCACAGCAATGAAACCTATCTGGCGCTGGTCTGGCGACGGCTGCGGCGCTCATGGACCGGCATGACCGGCCTTGTGCTGGTCTGCCTGCTGCTGCTGATGGTGCTGTTTGCCGAGTTTTTTGCCCCCGTCGATCCCAAGCTGACGGGCACGGCCTTTGCGCCGCCGCAAACAATCAGCATCACCGATCAGCAGGGCCATCTTGTCTGGCCGCGCACCTATCCGCTCAGTGAGGGGACCACGCTGGACCCCATCACCTTCCAGCCAATTTCGGGGCCGGATTATGAGCATCCGGTCAATCTCGGCTTTTTCGTCAAGGGTTTCAGCTACCATCTGCTGGGTATCTTGCCCACAGACCGCCATTTCTTCGGGGCGGTGGATGGCACACCGATCAACTTTCTCGGCACCGATAAATTTGGCCGCGATGTGCTGTCGCGCATTTTTTACGGCTCGCGCGTGTCCCTGCTGATCGCTTTGACGGTGGTGTCAATCGTTACCGTGGTCGGCACAACGGTCGGCATGGTGTCGGGCTATTACGGCGGCCGGTTTGATACTTGGGTGCAGCGTTTTGTGGAACTGGTTCTGGCCTTTCCGCAATTGCCGCTCTATCTGGCGCTGACCTCGCTGATCCCGGTGACAGCGCCCACCAACGTGGTTCTGGGTTTTGTCATTGTGGTCATGTCGGCACTGGGCTGGGCGCAAATGTCGCGCGAGGTGCGCGGCAAAACACTGGCCTTGGCGCGCATTGATTATGTGCGCGCCGCCATGGCGATTGGGGCCACAGACCGGCGCATCATCTTGCAGCATATTTTTCCCAATGTGATGAGCCATGTGATTGTCTCTGTGACACTGGCCATTCCAAGTGTCGTGCTCTTAGAGTCCTTCCTTGGCTTTCTGGGCTTTGCGGTCAAGCCGCCGCTGATTTCCTGGGGGCTGATGTTGCAGGACACCTCCACCTATTCCGTGATTGGCTCCTATCCATGGATCCTCTCTCCCGTGGCTTTTGTGCTGATCACCGTCTTTGCCTTCAACGCGCTGGGCGATGGTTTGCGCGACGCCGTTGACCCCTATTGAGGAGGCCCATCATGGCACATACCCTTCATACATTGGCACCGGATGAACGGCACGATCACATCAGCCACAGCGACAGGCCGATTATCGATGCCCGGCAACTGGCCGTCTCCTTCAAGGTCGAAGGCGGCGTGGTAGAGGCGGTCAAAAATGTCTCTTTTCAGCTCTATCGTGGTGAAACCATTGCCGTTGTTGGCGAATCCGGCTCTGGCAAGTCGGTCACGGCCCGCAGCATCATGGGGCTTTTGACCAAGCGCGCCAGCTTATCGGCCCGCTCCACCATTGCCTATGATGGGCAAAACATCCTGAAATTTTCCGATCGTCAGCGCCGGGCCTTGCGCGGCAATCGCATCTCGATGATTTTTCAAGAGCCGATGAGTTCGCTCAATCCGGTTTACACGATTGGCGCACAGATTGCGGAAGCCATCCGGGTGCATCAGAAAATCAGCAGCAAACAGGCCTCTGCCCGCGCATTGGAGCTGTTGCGGCAGGTGCAAATCCCGGAGCCGGAGGCCCGGCTCAACCAATATCCACATCAATTGTCCGGCGGCCAGCGCCAGCGCATCATGATTGCCATGGCACTGGCCAACAACCCCGATGTGCTGATTGCCGATGAGCCGACAACCGCGCTGGATGTGACCGTGCAGGCGCAGATTCTCAATCTGATCCGCGATTTGCAACAGAAGCTCGGCATGGCGGTGATTCTGATCACCCATGATCTCACCGTGGTTCGGCAGTTTTCCGATTATGTTTATGTGATGCAAAACGGCGAGGTGAAGGAGCATAACACCACCACAGCCCTGTTTGAAAACCCGCAGCATCCTTACACCCGCCATCTGCTGGCGTCTGAGCCCAAGGGCATGGCCAACCCGATGCCGGTCGATTCCGCCCGTATTCTCGAAGGGCGCGATGTGCGCGTGTCGTTCATGCTCAAACACGGCGGTTTTTTCAAACCGCAGTTGAAGGAGTTGGTGGCTGTCAATGGCCTGTCCATCATCCTGCACCGCCATGAAACGCTGGGGCTGGTGGGCGAGAGCGGCTCTGGCAAAACCACCTTTGGTCAGGCGTTGGTCAAGCTGATCAACGCGGAAAGCGGCACCATTCTGTTTGATGGCCAAGCCATTGAGAACCACAGCCGTGACCAGATGCGGCCATTGCGCGCCCGCATGCAGGTGGTGTTTCAAGACCCGTTTTCCTCCCTCAACCCGCGCATGTCGGTGGGCCAGATCATCGAGGAAGGCCTGATCGTCAACAATATCGGCGCAAACCGCCGTGAGCGGCTGGAGCGCGTGCGCGAGGCGCTGATCAGCGCCGGCATGCCCGGCAATATTCTATCGCGCTTTCC
>CAJYRE010000170.1 GCA_913776675.1 Rhizobiaceae bacterium | reverse complement strand
GATTTCGATCAGGACCCCGCCCAGGGCATAGCCGAGGCGGTGTTTGCACCCGAACGGCTGGATGAAACATTTCTGGACCGCTTGCTGACGGAATGCGCCAGAAACCTCTCGCTGCTGGCCGCGCCTTCCTTGCTGGATCGGGGCTATGATTTCGAAAGCGATGCCTTTTTGCCGGTGCTGGAAACCTTGCAGCGCAGTGCGCCCATTGCCATTCTGGATGTGCCCCATGCCTGGAGTGACTGGACAAGAGCGCTTCTGGCCGAGGTGGATGAGATTGTGCTGACCTGTGCGCCCGATCTTGCCAATCTGCGCAACACCAAAAACCTTCTGGATGCCTTGAAGAAGCTGCGCCCCAATGACAAGCCACCCCATCTGATTTTCAATCAGGTCGGTATGCCCAAGCGCCCGGAAATTTCACCTGCCGATTTCTTTGAACCGTTGGAAGCACAGCCTGCTGCAATCATTCCGTTTGACGTGCAACTGTTTGGCAACGCCGCCAACAGCGGACGGATGATTGCCGAGATCGATGCGAAATGCCCGACCGCTGAGACATTCTCGCAGATTGCGCACCTGATCACCGGGCGCGCCACAACCAAAAAGGCAAAAAAAGCAGGCCTTGGCCGGGTTCTTGAGCTTCTTGGCCGCAAATAGAACGTCTGAATGCCATGCTGTTGGGCTGGCTTTGTGAAACTGGAAAAAAGCATGTTCGGTAAACGTGGAAATGATGGATCAGGAAAGGTGGGTGCGGGGCAAGTGCCTCCAGCCTCCGTGCTTTCATCGCCGGGCCTGTCGAACCTGATCGAGCCGTCCTCGGCAGAACAGCAGCGCAAGGCGGCCGTGTCTGCCCCTGCTGCTGCTGTGCGCCGCCGTCCTGCCCGCACGGAAGAGTATTATGACACCAAGAGCCAGGTCTTTGCCGCGCTGATTGATACGATTGATCTTTCCCAACTGGCCAAGCTGGATGTGGAAAGCGCCCGCGAGGAAATCCGGGACATCGTCAACGATATTATCAGTATCAAAAATTTCGCCATGTCGATTTCCGAGCAGGAAGAACTGCTTGAGGATATTTGCAATGACGTGTTGGGCTATGGTCCTTTGGAACCATTGCTGGCCCGGGATGAAATTTCCGATATTATGGTCAATGGTGCCGGGCAGACCTTTATTGAAGTGGGCGGTAAAACCATTGAGTCGGATGTTCGCTTCCGGGATAACGCCCAGCTTCTGTCCATCTGCCAGCGTATCGTCAGTCAGGTGGGCCGGCGTGTTGATGAGTCCAGCCCCATTTGCGATGCGCGTCTGCCTGATGGTTCCCGTGTCAATGTCATCGCGCAGCCCTTGTCGATTGATGGTCCGGCGCTGACCATTCGTAAATTCAAGAAGGACAAGCTCAATCTTGATCAACTGGTCAAGTTCGGAACCATCACGCCCGAAGGGGCGCAGATCTTGCAGATTATTGGCCGCGTTCGCTGCAATGTTGTCATTTCCGGTGGTACCGGCTCGGGCAAGACCACGCTTTTGAACTGTTTGACCCGCTATATCGATGCGGATGAGCGGATTATCACCTGTGAAGATACGGCTGAGTTGCAATTGCAGCAGCCGCATGTGGTGCGGCTGGAAACCCGCCCGCCGAACATTGAAGGGGAAGGCGAGATCACCATGCGTGATCTGGTCAAAAACTGCCTTCGCATGCGGCCAGAACGCATCATCGTTGGCGAAGTGCGCGGACCTGAAGTGTTTGATCTGTTGCAGGCCATGAACACCGGCCACGATGGCTCCATGGGCACACTCCACGCTAACACGCCGCGTGAGTGCCTCAGCCGTATGGAGTCGATGATTGCCATGGGTGGCTATTCGCTGCCTGCCAAAACGGTGCGCGAAATCATTTCCGGCTCCATTGATGTGATCATTCAGGTTTCGCGTCTGCGGGATGGCTCTCGCCGGATTACGCACATCACGGAAGTGGTAGGTATGGAAGGCGATGTGATCATTACACAAGACCTGCTGCGCTTCGAGATGGAAGGGGAAGATCTGGCCGGAAAAATCATTGGTCGGCACGTTTCCACCGGTATCGGCAAGCCGCACTTCTGGGAGCGGGCACGTTACTACAATGAAGACAGACGCTTGGCGATCGCGCTGGATACCCTGGAAAAGAAATCCGGCACCTTATAAGGAGCAGGCAAATGAGCCTCAGTGTGATTGCCATTGTATTGCTGTCGGCTCTTTCAGCAGGGTCTCTGGCCTATGTTCTGCTGTTTTCAAAGGTTGAAACAGAAAAAAAAGTGGCCAGCCGTCTGGCGCGGGTGAAAAATGCCGAGGCAGACACAATCAAGGCCCGCACGACCCGGGACCGGGTGCAGGAATTATCCAAGCGGCGCAAAACCTTGCAGGACACACTGAAGGAAATTGAGCGCAAGCAGACCGAAACCACCAAGAAGATTTCCGGGCAATCCCTCAAACAGCGTCTTCCGCAAACCGGTTTTGCCATCAGCCTTGGCCGTTTCATTGCGGGCAGTATCATTCTGGGCTTGGTGTTTTTCTTTGTCGGCCTGTTGGTGGATATGAACCTGCTTCTGGCCCTGGGCGTTGGCTTTGTTGCGGGCGTTGGTTTGCCACGCTGGATCGTCAATTTTCTGATCAAGCGCCGGCAGGACAAGTTTCTGAAAGAGTTTCCCAATGCGTTGGACGTGATGGTGCGCGCCATCAAATCCGGCCTGCCGTTGAACGATGCCTTGCGGATGATTTCTTCCGATGCGCAGGAGCCAGTCAAAACCGAGTTTCGCCGGGTGGTGGATGCCCAGCAGCTTGGCATTACCGTGCCCGAAGCGTGCAGCCGCATGTTCACGGCCATGCCGCTTCAAGAGGTCAATTTTTTTGCGATTGTCATTGCCATTCAGTCGCAGGCGGGGGGCAATCTTTCCGAGGCATTGGCCAATCTTTCCAAGGTTTTGCGCGAGCGACGCAAGATGCGCGCCAAGGTGAGTGCGCTGGCCATGGAGGCCAAGGCCTCGGCGGCCATTATCGGGTCGCTGCCCTTCATTGTTGCTTTCATGGTGTATATGACCTCGCCTGATTATATCATGATTTTGTTTACCGATCCGCGTGGTCATCTGATTTTGG